>JAKARG010000149.1 GCA_021819345.1 Actinomycetes bacterium
CCCGCCACCCGCCCCCTTCGACACCGCCCTGCTCGCCACCGCGATCCAGCACGCCGCCACCATCGCCGCGGTCGCCTACCCGGCCAGCCCCGGACTCGACGGGACCGCCCGCTGGGGCACCCAGCTCGACCTGCGCCCCATCGGCGGCGTCGGAACCATCCCCGGGGTGGTGGCCGCCTACCTGGCCAAGTACGCCACCAAGTCCACCGACCCCGCCGGGCACCTCGACCACCGCCTCGAGCCCGCCGACCTCGACACCCTCGACCGGAATCTCACCCCGCACCTGGCCCGCATGGTCCGCACCGCCTGGGACCTCGGCGCCCGCCCCGAGCTCGAAGGGCTCCGTCTCCAAGCGTGGGCGCACACCCTCGGGTTCCGGGGCCACTGGCTCACCAAGAGCCGCCGCTACTCCACCACCTTCGCCGCCTTGCGCGCCGCCCGCGCCGACTGGCACACCGACCACGACGCCCGGCCGGAGGGGACTGTCAGCGTCGCCGATTGGCGCTACGCCGGCACCGGCTGGACCAGCGAGGGGGACGCCTGGCTCGCCGCCACCGCCGCCACCCGCCACGCCGAGACCCGCCGCACCGCCCGCCAAGAACACACCACCACCACCACCGCTGCCGGAGAGGAGCCCCGACCGTGACCGCCCGCACCCCCAGCCTGGCCGCAAAGCCGCTACTCAGCGTCGAAGACGTCGCCACCCTGCTCGGCCAGTCCCGCTCCTCCATCTACCGGGCCATCGAACGAGGCGACCTCCCCCTCCCCGTCTTCACCATCAACGGGCGGCTGCGCGTCGCCCGCCGCTCGGTTGAACGCCTCCTCGACGGCGAAGCCCCCCTGCCCGCAGCTAACCCAGGGGCGGTCAACAGCTGCGAAGCCGGCGAGCGCAGCGAGCGCACCCTTGACGGCCCCGAGCCCGAAGTGTGCGCCAGCCACCATGGCAGCAGCCGGCCGCCCAGCGGCCGGCCTGGGCGTCCCTGAAACCCTCAGCCGAGCAGCACCCCGATGTGCTCGGCGGCCCGCCGGTCCTCCGCCGCCACCCCATCGGTGTAATGCCGAGCCATCTGCACCGTCGACCACCCCAACCGAGCCTGCTTCTGCGCCTCGCTGATCACCGGATCCAACGCCGTCGCATGAAAATGACGGAGGGAGTGCAGGTGGATGTCCACCGGGAGGCCGGCCTTCTTCCGGAGGCGGGTGAGGCCATGACTGAGCGAGTCCGGGTGGGGTGGGACCTGGCCGCCCGGCTCGAACGAGAACACGAACGCCCCCGGCGCCAGGCTCTCGTCAGCCGCTTCCGCCAGGGACTCCTGCTCGCCACGGAGTTGGTCCAGGATCTGCATGGTACGCGGGTCGCAAGCAAGCTTGCGGATGCTGGCCCGGGTCTTGGGAGCCTTCACCGCTGCTCTGCCTTGGGCGCTGACGATGCTTTCGTCCACGGTGACGACGCCGTTGTCGGCGTCGACGTCGGACCACCGGAGGGCGCACGCCTCTCCCCTCCGCATCCCCGTAGCCGCCAGGAGCCGCATGAAGGCCCCGAGACGCACATCCTCGTCCTCCGCCGCCCCGAGCAACGCCTGCACCTCGCACAGCTCAGGAGCACGTATCTCGACCTTCTCGTCCAGGCGCCAGGCGGGCAGCTCGGTGTCGGCCACCGGATTGGGCAGCACACCACCGCTCCACTTCTTGGCCAGCCGGCACGCCCGGTGCAGCATGGCCCGGGCTTGGCGCACGCTGGCCTCGGAAAGCCCCTTGGTCTTCAGCTCCCGGAAGTACTGCTCCACGTCGTAGGGGCTCAGGGTGGCGATCCGTCGCCGGCCGATCGAGCCCTTGATGTGGGTGGCCCAGATGCTCTGGTAGCGGCGAGTCGTGCTCGGGGACAGGTCGTCCCAGCCGTTGGCCTGCCATCCGGTGATGGCGTCGTTGATCGTCGTCTGCCCGCCCCACGCCCTGGGCGCCGAGGCCGCTGTGCTGGTGCGGGTGGCGTCGACCTCGGCCACCAGGCGAGCCAGCGCCCGCTCGGCCTCCCGCTTGCTCCCGTGGAACGTGGCGTGGCGGTGGCGGACCCGGCCGGACTCGTCCCGCCCGACATAGACCCTCAGTTCCCACGTGTCCTTGTCGCGCACCATGCGGATGCTGCCCGGCACCTCGACCCCCCCGTTGTTGGGTTTACTGTTGGGTGGAGGCTACCAGTCGAGTGTGACGGCCACCGGTGGTACCGTCTGAGCTGGTCGTTTATCGTGGGCCCGGTGGGGATCGAACCCACGACCGAGGGATTATGAGTCCCCTGCTCTGACCACTGAGCTACGGGCCCCGGGCCCGGCCTCGGCCGGTACCGACCAACGAGCATAGGAGGCCAGGGCCACTGCGAACCCACCCAGCCACCCTGCGTGACACCACCCCGGCCGCCAGGCAGGGCGACAGCTGCTCGGGCCCGGGGAGGCATGATCGCGTCAGCGCCCCCTGCCGGCGCCCCGACCCACCGGAGGCCAGCCATGCCCGCCCGACCCCTCAACACCGACGACTTCGGAGGCGAGCTGTACGACCTGTCGATCTCGGAGCGATCCCGGCCGCTGCTCACCGCCGTCGAGCGCTTCGTGGCCGAGGAGGTGGTGCCGATGCAGGAGGAGTACTTCGCCCTCGGTGCCGGGCGCGCGGAGCGCTGGAGCTTCGCGCCGGGGCAGCTCGAGCTGCTGGATGGCGTCAAGGCCCGGGCCAGGGAGCAGGGCCTGTGGAACCTCTTCCTACCCGGGGCCGCCACCGGAGAGGGTCTCTCCAACCTCGACTACGCCTACGTCGCCTTCGAGCTCGGCAAGGAGCCCCTCGCCTCCGAGTGCCTCAACTGCTCGGCTCCCGACACCGGCAACATGGAGGTCCTCGAGCGGGTCGGGAGCCCCGAGCAGAAGCGTCGATGGCTCGACCCGCTCCTCGCGGGCGAGATCCGCTCCGCCTACGCGATGACCGAGCCCGACCTCGCGTCCTCGGATGCGAGGAACATCGCCTGCTCGGCGGTGCTCGACGGCGAGGAGTACGTGCTCAACGGCGAGAAGTACTACATCTCGGGCGCCGGCGACCCTCGCTGCAAGGTGATGATCGTCATGGTCCGCACGAGCCCCGACGCCCCGAGCCACCTCCAGCAGAGCCAGATCCTCGTGCCGATGGACACCCCCGGGGTGCGAGTCGTCGGGCCGATGCTCGTCTTCGGCCACGACGACGCCCCACATGGCCACATGCACCTGCGCTTCGAGGACGTGCGGGTCCCGCGAGCCAACGTCCTGCTCGGGGAGGGGCGCGGCTTCGAGATCTCCCAGCTCCGGCTCGGCCCGGGCCGGATCCACCACTGCATGCGCGCCGTCGGCGCGGCCGAGAAGGCTCTCCAGCTGATGGTCGAGCGGGGCCTGTCGAGGCAGGCGTTCGGCAAGCCGCTCGTCGCCCTCGGCAAGAACACCGAGTGGGTCTCGAGGGCCCGCATCGAGATCGAGGCGATGCGCCTCATGGTGCTGCGCGCTGCCCGGGCGATGGACCTGATGGGCAACGCCGACGCCCGGGTATGGGTCAGCGCGGTGAAGGCAATGGTCCCCGAGCGGGTCTGCCAGATCATCGACCAGGCGATCCAGCTGCACGGCGCGACGGGGGTGTCACAGTGGACCCCGCTCGCCGACATGTACACCTCCCAGCGCACCCTCCGCTTCGCCGACGGTCCAGACGAGGTCCACCACATGGTCGTGGGACGGGCCGAGATCGCCAGGTGGCAGCGTGAACGCCCGTGACCGCCCGCCGGCGCCCGTGACTGCCGAGGCGGGCCGCGCGAAGTCTGCGACCCCTCGGAGCGCGCCAGCCCCGGCTAGCGCCCACCGCCAGCCCTAGCGCCCGCCGCCGCCGACCGCCGAGCCTGGCGCCGGCCGGCCTACCCAGTCCTCGGCGCCGGATGCCGGGCGCCGGCGACGGGAGAGGACCAAGCTGGGATCTGCGCTCGGCGAGCGTCCGAGCAGCACCAGGTCGCGCAGGTAGTCGTGGTTCCTCCTCCACGGTGGGCGACGCCCCTGGCGCGGCAGTCGGTCCTCGGCGCGCCGCAAGTAGCCGGAGCGCAGTGGCAGCCACGGCTCGGTCGGCTGCGCCGGGTCCGGACAGGCGGGGGTCGCCTGGTCCCAACCCCCGGCGTCCATCTCCCCTAGCAGCCGGCACACCCAGCGGGCCACGAGGTCGGACTTGAGCGTCCACGAGGCGTTGACGTAGCCGAAGCTCAGCGCCAGGTTGGGAACGCCGGCGAGCATTACCCCCTTGTAGTCGACGCATTCGGAGATCCTGACCGCACGGCCGTCGACCCGCAGCTCGATCCCCCCGAGCAGCTCCACCTCGAGGCCCGTGGCGGTCACGACCAGGTCGGCCGGTAGCTCGGCTCCCGAGGCGAGCTGCACCCCCGACTCGCTCAAGGTGGTGATCCGGTCGGTCACCACCGACGCCGCGCCGGAGCGGATCGCGGCGAACAGGTCCCCGTCGGGAGCGAGGCACACCCGCTGCTCCCAGGGTCGGTACCGGGGGGTGAAGTGGGTGTCGACGTCGTAGCCGGGCGGAAGGGCGGCGACCGCCGCCCGGCGCAACCACGCCGCGGCCCGGGTCGGGGCGTGCCGGCAGAAGAGGTAGAAAGCCTGGGTGCGGAGCAGGTAGCGGGCCCGCTGAACCCTGGCCCCGGCCCCCGCGGGGAGCCGGGCCAGCCTCCTCGCGGCGGGGTCCTTGGAGGGAGCGCTCACCACCCAGGACGGGGAGCGCTGGAGCATCGTCACGTGGGCGGCGCTACGAGCGAGGGCTGGCACCAGGGTCACCGCGGTGGCCCCCGAGCCGACCACGACCACCCGCTTTCCGGCGTGGTCGAGGTCCCCGGGCCACAGCTGGGGGTGCACGACCCGCCCGGCGAAGCGCTCGACCCCGGGGAGCTCGGGGGCGTGGCCCCGGTCGTAGCGGTAATAGCCGGTGCACAGGTAGAGCAGCCGGCAGCGGTACCGCTCCAGCCCCCCGTCCGCCAGGCCGACCTCCAGCTCCCAGCGTGCCTCCCGGCTGGACCACGACGCCGCCAGCACCCGCCGGCCGAGGCGCAGGATCGGCCCGAGGCCGGCGTCTCGCGCAGTGGCGGTGAGGTACTCGAGGATGCTCGGCCCGTCGACGATCACCTCCTCGCCCCTCCACGGGCGGAACGGGAAGGCGAGGGTGTGGATGTCGGAGTCCGATCTCACTCCCGGGTAGCGGAACAGGTCCCAGGTTCCACCGACCGCCTCGCGGGCCTCGAGCACGACCGTGCTCGCCCCCGGATGCTCCTGGCGTAGTCGGCAGGCCGCGCCGATCCCCGACAGGCCGGCACCGACGACCACCACGTCGAGGTCTTCGACTGCCTGCTCGGGGCCCATCCTCGGTCGAGCTCCTCGCGCCGATCCGCTCCGTCCGGCCTCCGGGAGGGGGACCGGCTGGGCCCGGGGACCGACTGGACCGGCCCTGCCCACAGAAGAGCTCCGGGGGAGGGACTCGAACCCCCAACCTAGTGGTTAACAGCCACCCGCTCTGCCGATTGAGCTACCCCGGAAAGGACCACCGGAGGCTACCAGGTGGCCCGGGGTCCAGCAGGCCCGGTGTCCAGCAGGCCCCGGTGGCCCGCCGTCGCCCTCAGCGCTCGTCGAGGTAGTCGCGCAGGTGGCTGTAGCGCGCCGGGCTGCGCAGCTGGGCCAGCATCTTGGCCTCGATCTGGCGGATCCGCTCACGGGTCACCCCGAACTCCCGCCCCAGCTCCTCCAAGGTGCGCACCTGGCCGCCGTCCAACCCGAAGCGGAGCCGCAGCACCTGGCAGTCCCGGGGAGGCAGGTCCTCGAGCGCCGCCGCCACCGCCTCGTTCAGCATCGCCCTCGTGACTGCGTCGTCGGGGCCGACGGCCGCCTCGTCGACGATCAGGTCGGAGAGGCTGAAGTCGTCCTCGCCGAGGGGGGCCTCGAGCGACACCGTCCCGAGGCTCACCCGCATCGTCTCGCGCACCCGCCCGGGGCTGAGCTCGGTAGCGATGGCGATCTCGTCGATCGTCGGCTCCCGCTGGAGCTCTTGGAGCAGGGTTCGCTGCGCCCACACCACCCGGTTGATCATCTCGACCATGTGCACCGGGATCCGGATGGTGCGAGCCTGGTCCGCGATCGCCCTCGTGACCGACTGGCGGATCCACCACGTGGCGTAGGTGGAGAACTTGAAGCCCCGGCTGTAGTCGAACTTGTCCGCCGCCCGCATCAGGCCGAGGTTGCCCTCCTGGATCAGGTCGAGGAACGGCATCCCCCTGCCCCGGTAGCGCTTGGCGACCGAGACGACCAGGCGCAGGTTGGCCCGGACCAGCTCCTCCTTGGCGGCGATCCCGTCCGCGCGGGTCCGCTCGTCGGCCGCCGCGGCCTCGTCGTCGGGCCCACCCCCCCCGGCCTCGGCGCGCTCCACGAGGCGCCGGGCGGCAGCCAGGCCGGCCTCGACCCGGCGGGCGAGCGCCACCTCCTCGGCCGCCCCGAGCAGCGGGGTACGGCCGATCTCCTGCAGGTACAGCCGCACCGGGTCCGCCGCAGGGGCCCCGACGGCGACCGGAGAGCGCTCGGAGGCCCGGCTGGGGGCCTTGGGCTGGTGGCGGTGGGTCGCCTCGCCGGTACCTCCGCTCCGCTTCGGCTTGCCCGACGCTCCCTCCGCCTCGTCGCCCTCTGGCACCCCCACCCCGGCCTCCGCCCGGGCCTCGGCGACCACCTCGTCACGCCACTGGACGCCTTCTGCCCGCACCCGGTCGACGACCGCGTCGATGAGCGCCGGGCTCAGCTCGACCCCTTCGACGACGGTGATCAGGTCCTCTGCCGAGAGCCACCCCCGCTCCCGACCGACGAGCAGGAGCGCGGCGAACGCCGGGGTCGGCTCGCCCTCCACGGTGAAAGGCGTCGCCGGAGGCCGCACCACCGAGGCGGGCGAGAGGGGCCGTCGGTCGCCGAGGGCCTCCCCGGCGCCGGGGGCTCGACGGTCACCCCCCTCGGCCGCCTCCTCGCCGACCAGGGTCCACGAGGGGTAACCCCGGGTGCTCACGCAGACGCCTCGGTGACAGGGACCGCCGTCGCCCGCGACGCCGGCTCGACTGGTTCCTCGTCGGCGACAGGCTCGCTGCGGGCCACGAGCCACGCTACCAACCGCGCCTCGGCGGTCCCGGTCGGCTCGGGGTCGCCGCCGGCGGGCCGAAGCTCCTCCAGGGCGAGGATCAACCACTCCAGGTTGGCGACGTAGGCCGGCACGTCGGCCGGGTCGGCGGAGCGGATCTCGGCCTGCAGCTCTCCGACCGCCCGCCGCCCGGCGAGCTCGACCACCCGGGTCATCACGTCGTCGGCCGAGCCCTCGGGCTCCGTGACGGCGAGCTCGGCGAGCAGCGCCGCGACCGGCTCGGGGGCCGATCCGAGGGCTTCTG
>JAKARG010000150.1 GCA_021819345.1 Actinomycetes bacterium
GGCCGAGACCGAGCCTGCCGACGCCGAGCCTGCCGACGCCGAGCCTGCCGACGCCGAGCCTGCCGACGCCGGGCCTGCCGACGCCGGGCCTGCCGACGCCGGGCGGGGCGGGACCGAGCTTGCCGGGCGAGCCGGGGCTGCGGCAGCCGGGGCGCTGCGGCGCGGTGGGGACCGGGGACGGGTGAGGCTGCGCCTCGTCGGCCGGCGGGCCTGGGTGGTCCTCGACGACTGGCCCCCGCCGGGGGAGAGGGTGCGCTGGTACCTCCATGGCGACGGCGGGCTCCGGCGGTCGACCCCCGTCCCCTCGGGGCCGACCCGCTACCGCTTCGACCCCGGGGACCCGACGCCGGGGGTCGGAGGGGCCTCGCTCGACCCGTCCAACGCCGGCCGGCGGGACCAACGCCGGCGGGAGGCTCGCGGCGACGTGCGGACCTGGACGACCGACCCGCTGCCGGCGGGCCTGCTCCTCGTCGGGCCGGTGGAGGCCGAGATCTGGGTCCGCTCGTCCAACTGGTTCACCGACGTGCTCGTCAGGCTGTGCACCGTGTCTCCCTCGGGTCGCTCGCTCAACCTGAGCGACGGGATCCTCCGCCTGGAGCCCGGTTCGGCTCGTGCGGTGGCGAGCGTCGGCGCGACCGTCGACGGTGCGGTGATCGAGGAGCGGGAGGGGATCGTGGCGGTCAGGGTCCGCATGTGGCCGGTGGGCATCGAGCTCGGTGGCGGCTGCCGGCTGCGCCTCCAGGTCTCGGGCGGGGCCCATCCGCTCTTCGCCCGCAACCTGGGGGGAGGAGAGCGTCTCGGCACCGGCACCCGGCTGGTGCCGGCGGACCACGAGGTCTTCCACGATCCCGAGCACCTATCCGCCGTCGTCCTGCCGTTCGCCGGGCTCGACCCGGCGACCTGAGTCCTCAGGGAGCCGATCGCAGCGACCTTCGGCGCCTGGAGAGCTCGGCCACCACTGCGCCCGAGACACTCGCCACCACTGCGGCGGCGGCCGCCTCCACCCAGTAGGCGACCACGCCGGCTGGCAGCGTCGGGTCGAGCAGCGCTCTGCGCGCTCCGTCCGCAGCGACGAGCAGCACCGCGGCCAGGGCCCCGACCCGGGCGCCGGCGAAGGCCGAGGTGGCGCAGGCCCGGCCGCTGCTCGTCGGCCGTTCGCCGGACGAGGTCGGGCGGGCGGCGAGCGCCCCGCCGGCGAAGAAGCCGGCGACGGCGACGGCGCCGGGCAGGAGCCACCACAGCCCGGGCTGGTCGATCATCGGACGCCCATGCCACTCCTCGGCGACGACCATGCTCGGCACGGCCACTACGAGCGTGACGAGAAGGCCACGCAGGAGCCCGGCCCTGGCTCGGGTCGTCGTGGCGGGCCCACGGGGAGGTCTTGAGCCGGTAGGGCGAAGCCCTGCTCGGCGGGCGCGCCCGGAGACGAGAGCGGTCTCCTCTGGGTAGTCACGGCGCACCCCGAGAACCTAGGCGCTGCTGGCGGTCCTCTGCTCGCCACGGGCTTGCGCCTCCGTCCGCCCCGGCCCGCTCCTCTACTCGCCCCGGCCCGCTCCTCTGCCCGGCCCGGGCTCGCGCCGGGGATCCCTCGGTGCTCTCCCGGAGCGCCGGGTTCGGGTCGGGAGAGAGGTCCTTGTCCAGTGGCGGAACGCGGAGGACGAGATCTCGCTCGGGTGTGCGACTTCACCGATGGCGAGGCTCGTCTCCACCCCTCTCGGTCAGCCTGCCACCGGTTCGAGCCTTGACCTCAACCATTGTTTAGGTAATACGGTTCGTCCCGTGCCCAGCACCTCGATCACGTCCAACCCACTGCTCGGCCTCGCCGAGGCGGAGCTCGTCGACGAGTACGACCGTCGCAGGCTCGGGGAGATCGCCGACCACCGCCTCGTCGAGCTGGCGGCCGAGATCGTCGGCGTCCCTCGAGTGGAGGTACCCGCCGAGCACTCCTCCTTCGTGCTCCACGCACCCTTGGAGCTCATGGCTCGTAGTGCCCTCCTCCCCTACGTCGGTGAGAGCGAGCGCCGACGAGCGCGGCTGCGCATTGCGTCTCTCGCCGCCGCCTACCAGGCCAGCGGGCCGCCGTTGATCTCCCGAACCCCGCGCGACTTTGCGTCGCTCGACGAAGGGGTCACTGCGTTGGTGGGGGCCATCGACGAGGAGGATCTGGACGGTGTCGATACTGCGGCGGCCTGGCTCGGTTCTCGGCTGAGCCCCGATCAGCTCGTGGCCATGCTCGCCGACCACACGATCGATCGGCTGTCGGCCGCCGGTCACGGGAACATCTATCTCCAGCTGCTCAGCCGCAGCCAGCCGCACGGCCTGCCCCAGCAGATGCTCCGCCACCCGGCCCGCCAGCTCGCCATCCGCTCGAACCGCCGGATCGAGGTTCCGCCCACTCGAGTCGGTTCGGACCCGGCGCTCGGGGTCCGTCTGGCCGAGTGCCTGGCCCGGGTCCCGGTGGTCGGCCCGTCCAGCCATCCGGGGATCGCGGCGATGGTCGAGCACACCGAGGATCACGGTGCCTCGAGCGTCCTGCTCGATGCTGACCGAACCTTCACCGCTCCGGTGGTTCGTCCCTTCGGGCTGCTCCGCTTCGCCGCGAACACCATGCTCCAGGGATCACCCGATGTCGCCGCATACGGTTGGACGCACTGCCTGACCCTCGCCCAGGCCGCCCTCATGGTCGCCCCCGCATGCACCGACCCGTCCCGAGCCGTCTATGTCGCTACGGCCTACCTGGCGGCTCACTGGGCCACCCTTGGACAGGGCGAGCTCGATCTCGACGGGCCCGCCCCCGACCCGGTCGGTACCGATCTCGAAGAAGCCCTACTGTCAGGCAACCCTCGGGCGGCGGCTGCTGCTGCGTGGCACGCACCGGACCGCAGCGTCGTCGTCACCGCACTGGCGACATCTGCTGTGTGCGCGCAGGATGCCCATCGAGTGAAGTACACCTTGGCGTGCCTCGACGCCGCTACCGCAGATCGGTCCGGTACCCTGCTCTACCTGGCCGCAGCGGCGTACCTCAACGCCTGGTGGGAGCAGCACCCCGACGCCGAACCGCCTGTTCCGGCACCAGCGCTCGCAGATGGTGCCCGCCGCTCGGCCGTGGCGGCCGATGACCTCGCAGAAAGCGAACGCGAGCCGCGGCTCGATTCTGACGATCCGTAGCAGGATCGCGAACGGCCCGGCCCTGGCGGTCGGTACGCCGTTGTCGCTGGCGCGCGCGATGGTGACGGTTGCGTTGAGCAGTCCGAGGGTGACGCCGATCGCAGCGCAGATGACGACCAGGTTCGGGTTGATGCCGCCGGTAGGGAATGTGCGGAGGTAGCGGTAGGCGAAAGAGGCCACGATCGCGAGCGGCAACCGCAGCGAGAGGGTGGTCAGTGGCCTGCCGCGGACCTCGAGTGGGATCAGGCCGACGAAGATGCCGCTGAAGATGTGGTCCTTGGCATCCACGTCGGCTCATTCACCGTGCTGCGACGCCTCCGTGGACCACGCGCTGCTTGCCGTTGTCACGGCCACCACCGGTCGGGCCGGGGTGGTCCTGGCACCGCAGGTCGGGCAGCGCCAGCCACGGATCAAGCTGATGATGAGACGGGGGGTGGCGACCACGAACGGCCGCGGGGCGATCGCCGGCCTGGTGGCGTCGACGACCCCGTGGGTGCGGCACAGACCACGATCACGGGCCCACCGACGCCGAGGTCTTCGAGCAGGGACTCGAGCAACACGCTCATCGGCGAGCTCTTCGAGCAGCGGGCGGCTCCGCGACGACGACACCCGAGCTGGCTCGGGCCCGACACGACACCGAGCCCGAGATGGTCGCGGTCTCTGCCTCTTCCTCTGCCTCTGTCTCTAGCTGTTCGGCCACCAGAGCCGCTCCTGGCCCGGACCGGGTGAGCGTGCTGCTGCTTGAACCTCTAGTTGTGATCGTGTACCCTATTTAGAGTCCCCGATCATGAGGAGCTGTTGTGCCCCCTGGCAAGCGGTCGAACCCCCTGGCACTCGCGGTGCTGGTCTGCCTGGCCGAGCGCCCCATGCACCCCTACGAGGTGGCCCAGACGCTGCGGACCCGCCACAAGGACGACAGCGTCCGGCTGAACTACGGCTCGCTGTACGCGGTGGTGGAGGGCTTGGCGCGCCGGGGCCTCATCGAAGCCGCGGAGACCGAGCGGGCCGGGAGGCTCCCCGAGCGCACCATCTACCGGATCACCGATCCCGGCCTCGAAGAGATGCACGCCTGGCTGGCCGAGCTGCTGGCGGTGCCGACCAAGGAGTACCCGGCGTTCGAAGCGGCGCTGTCGTTCCTTCCGGCGCTCAGCCCCGGCGAAGCGCGCTCGCTGCTCGCAGAGCGCATCGAGCGCCTCGAGGTGGAGCTGGCGAGCGCGGCCGCCCTGCGCGAGCTGGTCGAAAAGGCCCACCTCCCCCGGCTGTTCTGGGTGGAGGCGGAGTACGCAACGACGCTTCGCCAGACCGAGCTCGACTTCGCCCGGCGCCTGGCTGCCGACATCGAGGCGGGAACCCTCGACGGGCTGGCCTGGTGGCGCCAGGTCCACGACCGCCCCGACGGCCCGGTCCCCCCGCCGCCACCGTGGGGTCCCGACGACATCCCCGACCAGCCCGACACCCCTGCAGCCGACCACGACCAGGAGCAGCGATGACCACCGGCACCCAGCCTGTCCCACCCCCGCCGAGAGCCGTGGAGCCGGCTCGGGTCGTGATCGAGGTCGAGGACCTCGAGAAGCGCTTCAGGGCGCGTGGCCGGGTCGTGGAGGCCGTGGCCGGGCTCGGCTTCACCGTGGCCGAAGGAGAGGTCTTCGGCCTGCTCGGCCCGAACGGGGCGGGCAAGACCACGACGATGCGCATGCTCACCACGCTGCTCCCGATCGACGCCGGCCGGGCGGTGGTCGCCGGCGTCGACGTCGCCTCTCACCCGGCCGAGGTTCGCCGCCACCTCGGATATGTGAGCCAGGCCGGCGGGGCGGACACCTTGGCCACGGGCTGGGAGAACCTCTTCCTCCAAGGCGCCCTGTACGGCATGGGACGCGGCGAGCTGGCGGCTCGGGTGCCCGAGGTGCTCGAGTTGTTGGACCTCGCCGAGCTGGCGGAGCGCCGGGTGAAGACCTACTCCGGCGGCCAGCGACGGCGATTGGACGTGGCGCTTGGGATCGTGCACCGCCCCGAGGTGCTCTTCTTGGACGAGCCTTCCACCGGCCTCGATCCCCAGAACCGGGCGAACCTCTGGGACCATGTCCGGGCCCTGGCTGCTTCGGGCACCACGGTGGTGCTCACCACGCACTACCTGGAGGAAGCCGACCAGCTCTGCGACCGGGTGGTCATCGTCGACCACGGCCGGATCGTCGCTGCTGGTACCCCGGCCGCGCTGAAGGCCGAGGTAGCCGGGGCCACGGCCGCCCTCGGCGTGGCCGACCCCGCAGCTCGGGCGCAGGCAGCGGAGATCATCGGAGAGGCCCCCGGCGTCGGGGAGCTCGCCGTCGTGGATGAGGAGCTGCGGGTCCGGGTCACCGGCGGCACCGCCGTGGTCCCCGACCTCCTCGAGGCCCTCGGCGCCCACGGCATCGCCGTCAGCTCCCTCAGCATCGCCGAGCCCAGCTTGGACGACGTGTTCCTGGCCGCGACCGGCCGGTCACTCCGAGACACCGGCGCCGAACCAACGAGAAGGGGACCGCGATGAAGCTCGCCCGTGACACCACCCTGCTGGCTCGGCGCTACGCCCTCCAGCTCGTGCGCAACCCGGCGTGGGTCTTCGTCGGCCTCTCCACGCCACTTTTGTACCTGGCGCTGTTCACCCCGCTGCTCCACGGCCTGCCCGGGGTGGCGGGGCGCTCGACCGGCGCCGCGCTCGACGAGTTCCTGCCGGGCATCTTGGCCCTGCTCGCGTTCTCGTCTGGGATCGGGCCGGGTTTCACGGTCATCTTCGAGTTGCAGTCCGGCCTCGTCGAACGCCTCCGGGTCACCCCGAGCGCCCGGGTGGCCCTCCTGGCGGGGCCGATCCTTGCGAACGTGGCCGCCATGTACGTCTTCGACGCCCTCTTGGTCGGCGTCGGCGTCGCTTTCGGCTTCAGCCTCCACCTCGGCCTACTCGTGGTGGCGGTGCTCGCCGGCTTCCTCGGAGCGACGGTCTCGGCGTTCTCGATGGCGCTAGCGCTTCGAAGCGGCGGGGAGATCCAGGGCTTTGCCGCGGTGATCAACGGCATGAACCTGCCCGTCCTGCTGCTCGGTGGAGTCCTCCTCCCCCTGGCGATCGGCCCGCTCTGGCTGAGAGTCCTCGGGCACTTCGACCCGCTGTACTACCTCGTCGCTGCGGCTCGCAGCCTCGCTGAGGGGCACCTGGCCACAGCCGCCACTTGGGAGGCCTTTGCCGTGCTCGTTCCCCTGTGCGCGCTCAGCGTCACCTGGGCGACGCGCACCTACCGCAGCGCGGTGGCCTAGGGCCAGCGGGGTCGGCCTTGGTGGTGAAGTGCTTGGTCGCCCGGCTCGCTCCAGAGATTCCCTCTGCGGCCATGAGCCGGGCCACCGGGTCCCGGCCGATGTCGATACCGGCCCGCCGGGCCGCTACCCACAGCTCGAGCCGGCCGTGGACCGAGTAGTTGTGCACCCAGAGGGCGACGAGCAGCGGGGTGATGAGGGCGTCACGGCGAGCCCGCGCCGAGGGCGGGCGGTCCTTGGCCTCGTCGTAGGTGGAGGGGGCGACCTGCAACGCAGCACAGATCGGCTCGACCCCCCATCGACACCCACCGGACTCTCGGTCGCGGTGGGTGTCGATGAAGGTGACTACTTGGTCCGTCGGCGGTCGAGCTTCGCCCCGAAGAAACTTGCTGCCGCCTGGAGGATGTCGTTGGCCCGGCGTAGCTCCTTCACTTCCTTGCGCAGGATCGCCAGCTCGTCGCGCTCGGCGCTGCTGAGCCCCGGGCGAGCCCCGGTGTCGACCGATGTGCCGGATGAGCTGCAGGACGCGGCAGTACGCCCGGTAGAGAAATGAGAGGGTCGTCGCTGGATCCTCGCCGCGCACGACTTGGGCGTCAAAGTGCTGTTCGCAGGCCATGGATGGCATTCTCCGCGCGCACAGCCCCTGCCTGACCACCCCGTGGCACTGGGCGAAGTGGAGCAAGGAGCTGCGGCGAGCCCTCCAGGGCGCTTTCTCGTAGTACATTTATCCCGTGTGGAGATCCACGGGTCAGCTCGGCGCCATGGCGTCGTTGACGAGGACATCGAGCACGCGCTGTCCCACTCGGTCACTTGGGTTGAGCTGGGGGATGATCCTCCGCGCTACCTGCTTGCCGGACCCGACTGCGCTGGGAACCTGCTCGAGCTGGTCGTCTTGGTCATCGGAGGAGACGAGCTGGTGATCCACGCGATGGAACTTCGGCGCTCGACCGCCCATGAGCTCTTCGGAGGCGAGTGATGACCAGTCAGCACAC
>JAKARG010000151.1 GCA_021819345.1 Actinomycetes bacterium
GCACCGCCCAGCACTCACGCCTGGGCGAGCTCGAGTCCGAAGCGCGCCACCTCGCCCGGCTGGCAGTGCTGCTCTCGGAGTTCCGCAACACCGTGGTCGCCTCGGTCGGCCCCCGCCTCGCCGCCCAGGCCGCCGAGCTGTTCGGCGAGCTGACCGACCGCGAGTACGACCAGCTCCTCGTCGACCCGGAGACCTACGAGCTGCAGATCAGCGACGCCGGTCGGGTCTACGGGCTCGACCGCTTCTCCGGCTCGGAGGTCGACCTCGCCAACCTCGCCCTCCGGGTGGCGATCAGCGAGCACGTCCGCTTCCAGTCGGGGGGGAGCGTGGGCCTGCTCGTGCTCGACGAGGTCTTCGGGCCCCTCGACGAGGACCGCAAGGCGCGCATGCTCCAAGCCCTCGAGCAGCTGCGCGGGCGGTTCCGCCAGGTGCTCGTCGTAACCCACGACGCATCGATCAAGGAGCAACTGCCGAACGCGCTCGAAGTCGTCAAGCTCCCCGGGAGGAGGGCCACCGCCCGGATGATCGGCTGATCCGGCGAGCGGGAAGAGGCAGCCGCCGGCAGCGCCCCGGGGAGGGGCTGCGTCGCCACAGGTCGCTCAGGACCCTCTTCGGTCGGGGACCCGACCCTTGGTCGGCCGGCCGGGTCGGCGCATCTCGCCGGCCCTGGAGGGCATGCGCCCCGCCTCCATGAGGGCCTTTCGTAACAACAGCTCGATCTGGGCGTTGGTGCTGCGCAGCTCGTCGGCGGCCCAGCGGGAGAGCGCGTCGTGCACCGCAGGGTCGAGTCGCAAGAGGACCCCCTTGCGCTCGGTCACGATGCGGCTCCGCCGGACCCTCCGGGGATCACTGGTACAGCGTGCCGGTGTTGACCACCTGCTGGGTGGCCTGCTCGCTGCAGAGGACGACGAGCAGGTTGGAGACCATCGCCGCTCGACGCTCCTCGTCGAGCTCGACCACGTGCTCGTCCTCCAATCGCTGCAGGGCGAGGCGCACCATGCCGACCGCCCCCTCGACGATCCGGCGCCGGGCTCCCACCACCGCGTCGGCCTGCTGCTGGCGCAGCATCGCCCCGGCGATCTCGGAGGCGTAGGAGAGCCGGGTCAGGCGTGACTCGACCACCCACACGCCGGCTGCGACGACACGCTCCGCGATCTCCGCCGACAGGCGGCTCGTGATCTCCTCGGCGTTGTCCCGCAAGGACAGCTGGCCGTCCGGGCTCGTGTAGGGGTAGCTGGAGGCGATGTGGCGCACAGCGGCTTCGGCCTGGATGGCGACGAAGCTCGGGAAGTCGTCCACCGCGTAGAGCGCCTTGGCGGTGTCCTCCACCTGCCAGACGACGACCGCGGCGATCTCGATCGGATTGCCGGCGGCGTCGTTGACCTTGGCGACGGGAGTCTCGTGGTTGCGCAGCCGCACCGAGACCATCCTCCTCCGGGTGAAGGGGTTGACCCAGCGCAGCCCGGTGGTCCGCACGCTCCCCCGGTAGCTGCCGAAGAGCTGGACGACGCAGGTGTCGCCGGCCACGATGCTCGTCAGGCCGCGCAGGGCGACCCATCCGATAGCACCGAGGACCACGCCAAGCGCAATCAGCACCACCTCGACGGCCACGGCCGGCGCCAGCGCGACGTCGAGGGCGACCACGCCGACGAGGGCGAGCAGCGATGCGATCCCACCGACCAGCACCGCGATGCCGGGCGCAGAGCCACCCGGCCGCTCTGTCCAGCCGGCGCCGCTCGGTCGATCCTGCCCACTCGGCTGCCCAGCAGTGCTCATCGCTACCCACCTCTGCGCTCGACGCTTGACACGAATATAGCATAGTGATATCACTTTTCTCGGGAGACCCGAGGAAGGAGGCACCCGATGGGTGCGAGCAGCGACGGGCCGGCGGTCGAAGTCATCGGGCTGTGCAAGCGCTACGGGGAGGTGGTGGCCGTCGACGACCTGAGCCTGTCGGTGCAAGAGGGCGAGATCTTCGGCGTCCTCGGGCCCAACGGCGCCGGCAAGACCACGACGGTCGAGTGCGCCATCGGGCTGCGCAGCCCCGATGCCGGCAAGGTGCGCCTGCTCGGCCTCGACCCGCAGGCCGACCGGGCCGAGCTCCGCGAAGTCGTCGGCGTCCAGCTCCAGTCCGGAGCCTTGCCCGACAAGCTCCGGGTCGACGAGATCCTGGAGCTGTACCGCTCGTTCTACCGGCGCCCGACCGAAGTGGACGAGCTGGTCGGTGCGCTCGGGCTGGAGACCAAGCGGCGCTCGTACTACCGGAGCCTCTCGGGCGGGCAACGCCAGCGTCTCAACGTCGCGCTCGCCCTGATCGGCAATCCACGCATCGCCGTCCTCGACGAGATGACCACCGGGCTGGACCCTCAGGCCCGACGTGAGACCTGGGGGCTGATCCGCAGGGTGCGCGAGCGCAATGTGACGGTCCTGCTCGTCACCCACTTGATGGAGGAGGCCGAGCGGCTCTGCGACCGCGTGGCCCTCATCGACCGCGGCCGTCTGGTCGCGATCGACACCCCAGCGGGCCTGTCCGCCCGCGCTTCGACTACCAAGCTGGTCCGTTTCAGCGCCTCGAGTCCCTTCGACGACGCAATCCTGCTCGCCCGCCCCGAGGTGTCGAGCATCGAGCGGCGGGGAGAGCGGGTGTCGGTGACCGGAAGCGGCGAGCTGGTCAACGCCGTCGTCCTCGCCCTGGCGGCAGAGGGCATCACGGCCCACGGGATCGAGATGGACCGGTCCAACTTGGAGGATGCGTTCTTGGAGCTGACCACCCACCGCCAGGACCTCGTAGCCGAAGGGAGCCTCTCGTGAGCGCCCACTCCCTGGCACTACCCTCCGCCCGCCGCCGCGGCGCCTTCTGGCGCCTGCTGCGCACCGAGGCCCTCCTGACCTGGCGCCGGCCGATCGGCCCGGCCGTCGGGATAGGGCTCCCGGTCCTCCTCCTCGTCATCTTCGGAGAGGTCCCCGCCTTCCACCACCGCTCTGCGAGCCTCGGTGGCATCAGCGCGTTCACGAGCTACGTGCCGGTGGTCGTGATCCTCGGGTTGGCCCTCATCGCGCTCATGAGCCTGCCGTCGCCGCTCACCACCTACCGGGAGCTGGGCGTCCTCCACCGGCTCTCGACTACCCCGGTGCCGCCGAGCTGGCTCCTGGCAGCACAGCTGCTGGTCCAAGCCACGGTGGCGGTCGCCATGGCGGTGGTGGTCCTCCTCGGCAGCGTCGCCGCCTTCGGCTCGCCGGCGCCGAGGAGCCCGATCGGCGTGGTGATCGCCGTGGGGCTCTCGATAGCCGGCCTCTTCCCGCTCGGGCTCCTCGTCGCCGCCCTGGCCAAGACCAACAACGGGGCGATGATGATCGGCCGGCTGGTCTTGTTCCCGACGTTGTTCTTCGCCGGCCTGTGGCTGCCCCGGCCCCTGATGCCGAGGGTGCTGCTCGACATCAGCAACTACACGCCACTCGGCGCTGCGGTCGAGGCGATCCAGGACTCCATACTGCACGGCTTCCCGCCGGTCGGGCCGCTCCTGGTGCTCGCGGGCTACGCCGTCGCCCTCGCCTACCTCGCCAGTCGCCTGTTCCGCTGGGAGTGACCTCCCCCTCACCCTCCTCGGCAGCGAGCGACAGCACGTGGGCCTGACCGACAGGGGCACTGCGACGGTCCCGACGGGCTGGCAGCGTGCTGGCCGACGAGCACCCCCTCTCAGGCTCTCGGCGCACCGGGCCAGCGGCGTGCTGGGCTACCGGCGTGCTGGGCTACCGGGCCAAGCCCTCAGCGACCCTCGAAGCGCGGCTCGCGCCGCTCCCTCCAAGCGGTCATCGCCTCTCTCGCGTCCTCGGTCGAGAAGTTGTAGGACTGGGCGGCGCTCTCCGCCTCTAGCGCTGCCTCCAGGCTGGAGGTGGACCCGTGCTCAAGGAGCATCTTCGAGCTCGACAGGGCGAGCGGAGGCCCGGCGGCAAGCCGCCGGGCCCACTCGCCGACGAAGGCATCCAGTTCGGCTGCCGGGACCACCCGGTTGACCAGCCCGACGGCCTGGGCCTCGCCGGCAGGGACCATGTCGGCGAGCAGCACCAGCTCCATGGCCCGGTGCAGACCCACGAGCCGCGGGAGCAGCCACGACCCGGCGAAGTCCACGCTCAGCCCCCGGCGGGCGAAGATCTCGCAGAAGCTCGCCTCCTCGGACGCGACCACCAGGTCGCAGGCGAGAGCCAGGTTGGCGCCGGCGCCGGCAGCCACACCGTTGACCTTGGCGATCGTCGGCTTGGGCAGGCGGATCAGGGCCCGGGCCGCCTCCGAGGCCCGCCTCATGGAGGCAATGCTCGGCTCCGAGCGGCTCAGGCCCCCGAGGTCGGCCCCGGAGCAGAACGCCCGCCCTGCCCCGGTGAGCACGAGGACTCGGTCGGAGTCGTTGCGTGCCACCTCGGCGCACACCTCGGCGATCTCCTCCCAGGTCTTCTCGCTCGCTGCGTTCAGCACCTCGGGCCGGTCGAGGGTGGCCGTCACCACGCCTGCGCTGCGCTCCACGCGGATGCTCTCCATCTCCCGACCATAGGTGGGTTCTGCCGTACCGGGAGCCCGCCACCCTGGGGCGGGCTGCCATCCGGACCGGAGTGCTACCGCTGGCGGGGCGAGCCGGAGATCGCTTCCCACACCAGGCTCAGCGGGTGGGCCACGGGCACGCCGGCAACCCCGAGGTGCATCGAGCAGCCCGGGTTGGCGCTCGCCACGACATCTGGGGCGGCACGCTCGATGGCTGCGAGCTTCCGGTCCCGGATCGCCCCGGCGAGCCCGGGGTGGAGCATCGAGAAGGCGCCGCCGGCCCCGCAGCAGAGGCCCTCGTCGTCGAGCTCGACCAGCTCGTCCACGTAGGGTGCGAGCACCACCCGGGTCGCCTGGTGGGCCCGCTGGACGTGTCGCAGGTGGCAGGGGTCCTGGACGGCCACCCGGAGGTGCAGGCGCCTCTCGGGCTCGACCGCAGGGAGCCGCTCGGGGTGCGCGGCGAGGAAGTCCGAGATGTCGTGGACCCGGGAAGCGAACGAGCCCGCCGCTCGGGTTCCGAGGAGCGCTCCGTAGCCCTGGAGGGCAGCGCCGCAGCCCGCGGAGTCGACGACCACCGGTGCTCCCCCGGGGAGGGCCGAGACGATCCGCTCGGCCAGGTCGCCGGCCTCCTCGACCAGCCCGGCATGACGCTGCAGGGCGCCACAGCACGGAGCGAGGTCCCCGGTCGGTCGGACTCCGTAGCCGGCGGCCTCGAGCACCCGCTGCGCAGCGACGTGGACGTCGCGCTGCCAGGCATCCATCACGCAGCCGGTGAACAGCCAAACGTCGTCACCCGAGGCCCGCATCGGCTCTGACCGCAGCGGGAGGCGGGGCAAGCCGAGGCGTCGGGGGACCAGGCCGACCCGCTGGGCGAGCGCCATCGCTCTCGTCGCCTCTCTCAGCAGGCCCGGGCGGGTCAGCGAGCGGAGCGCCAGGCGCTCCCAGCGCGGTGTGATCCGGCCTTCGGCAGCAAGGGTGTCGCGGGTCTGCTCCATCAGCTCCCCGAAGGGCACGCCGCTCGGGCAGGCGGTCTCGCACCCCCGGCACAGCACGCAGGTGTCCCAAGAGTCGAGCACCTCCGCGCTGAGCGGCGCCCCACCCTCTTGGACCGCCCTCATCAAGGCGATGCGGCCCCTCGGTGAGCGGCTCTCGTCACCGGTCACCCGCCAGGTCGGGCAGTGCGGGAGACAAAGGCCACACTGCACGCAGGACTGGAGACCGTCACCGAGCCCGAGGTTCACCCGGCGCTCCCCGCCGCCTCGACGCCGCCGGTACCCGTCGGGACCGCCCCCGACCCCGCCCCCGAGACGCTCGCGGAGGGAGCGTCGACCAGCACAGCCCCGAGCACCGACCTCCCCGGGGCCAGGCGCCCGGTGGGGTCGAAGCCCTCCTTCAGCCGCCGGTGCAGCTCCACCACTGCGGCTTGGACCCGACGCGGAGGCTGCATGGAGGAGGCGTGAACGGTGCCGACCCCGATCTCGGCCACCCAGTTCGGCCCGTAGCCGGCAACCGGACCCTGACGCAGCTCCCTCGGGCGCAGTGACCAGCGCTGCGGCGGGAGCACGGGGGGGCCGGCGACTTCCTCCCAGGTGCCGACCCGGTCGAGGGCCGACCGGCTATCGGAGACGTCGGCGGGATCTCCCTCCAGGCGGGCCCAGACCGAGCCTCCGTCCCAGAGGATCGCCGCCGGCCGGTAGAGCAGGTCCCTTGCCGCCCACGGGTCGGCACCCTCCGCACGAAACCAGCAACCTGCGGCCGGGACCGGCTGGGTCCTAAGCACCACCTCGGCGATCAGCCCGAGGGTGCCGAGGGAACCGACGAGCAGGCGGGGGAGGTCGTAGCCGCTCACGTTCTTCACCGTAGGGCCACCGCCGGTGACGACCCGTCCGTCGGCCGAGACGTAGCGGACCTGGAGAACTGCGTCGCGCACCGGTCCCCGCCCGAGGGCACAGAGGTGGCTCTCGCCCACCGCGAGCGCCCCGCCGACGGTCCCGCCCCTCTCCGGGAGGGAGGTCCGCTGCCCCGAGGCAGCGAGCTCGCTGTGCAGCTCGGCCACCGGCGTGCCGGCTCGGACCCGCACGGTCATCTCCTCGGCACGGTGCTCGACCACGCCACCCGGGACCGGGACGAGCCTGGTGCCCGGCGTCGGCGTCCCGCCGAGGGTCCAGCGGGTCCGGGCGCCCACGGCGGCCACCGGTCCGTCCGGCCCGACCTCCCGGGCGAAGCGGACCACCTCGTCGTCGGCGCCCCCCCGCCGCAGCGCTGCGCAGGCCGGTTGCGGCGCGCCGGCCGAGCTCATACCCACACCCCCTCCGGCACCCGCTCCAGGGCCTGGATGTCCGCGCAGCTGTGCCCGCTCGGCAGGACCTTGCCCGGGTTGGCCCTGCAGTGCGGGTCGAACGCCCGACGGAGCCGGTTCTGGTGGTCGAGGTCGTCGGGGGCGAACATGAGCGGCATGTAGTCGCGCTTCTCCACGCCGATGCCGTGCTCTCCCGAGAGCACGCCGCCGGCGGCGAGCGAGGCTGCGACGATCTCCGAGCCGGCGGCCATGACCCGCTCCATCACTCCGGGCTCCTTCCGGTCGAACACGAGCAACGGGTGGAGGTTGCCGTCGCCGGCGTGGAACACGTTGACCACCGTGAGGTCGTGGCGTGCAGCGATGGAGTACACCTCGTCCAGGACCTCAGCGAGGGCGTCGCGGGGGACCACGGTGTCGTGCAGGTAGTAGTTGGGAGCTATCTGGGCGATCGCACCGAACGCGGTCTTGCGCCCCTTCCACAGAGCCGCCCGCTCGGCCTCGTCGGCGGCCACCCGGATGCTGCTCGCCCCGTGCGAGCGACCGATCCCGGCGATGCTCTCCGCCGCCGAGGCCACCTCCCCGGGGGCTCCGTCGACCAGATCGGAA
>JAKARG010000152.1 GCA_021819345.1 Actinomycetes bacterium
TGGTCGGGCCGACCACGGCTGGCAGCGTTCGGAGCTCGAGGGCGACGAGGCCGGCGGCGTCGGCAGCGGCGGCCGCCGTCTCGGCCACGACCAGTGCGACCGCCTCCCCGGCGAAGCGGACCTCGCCGGTGGCGAGGCAGGGCCGGTCGAGCCCGGGGCGTGGGCCGTCGGGCGGTGGCGTGGCTTCGGGAAGGCCCGGCAGCTCCAGGTCGGCAGCTTCGAGCACCGCGACCACCCCGGGTGACGAGCGGGCCTCCGAGGCGTCCACCGACACGATCTGGGCGTGGGCCGCAGGGGAGCGCACGAAGCAGGCAGCGAGAGTGCCGTCGAACTGCAGGTCGGCGACGAAGCGGGCGCGGCCGGTGAGCAGCGCAGGGTCCTCCCGACGGCGTACCGGGTGACCGAGCACCGAGGGCGACATCGTCAGCGACGCTACCCCCGCCAGCCGGCGGGGCCACCGCTGCCAGCCGGCGGGGCCACCCCCGCTCTCCCCGCTGTCTGGAGACGCCGGGCGCGGGAGTCGAGGGGACCGGCCGCCATCGCGCCGCACGGAGCTGCGCCATCGGCTTCGAGAGCGCGTAGCGTGGCAATCCGTGCCCGGCTCTGCCTACCTCCGCTATCCCGCCATCCACGGCGATCGCCTCGCCCTGGTCACCGACGACGACCTGTGGGTGGGGTCGGTCGAGGGCGGCGAGGTCCGCCGCCTCGGCGTCGGGCCGGCGAAGCTCCGCCGGCCCCGGTTCTCTCCCGACGGGCGCTCGCTGGCGTGGACCTCCGACGTCGCCGGCGCTCCCGAGGCATGGGTCGCCGACACGGACGGCGGCGAGCCCCGCCGTCTCACCTGGTGGGGCGACCGGGCCACCTCGCTGCTCGGCTGGCGTGACGACGAGACGGTGGTGGTCGCGACCGCGGCAGGAGAGCCCTACGCCTGGCAGGGGTGGGCGTGGGCCGTACCGGTCCATGGAGGGGCCCCCGAGCGGCTCCCCTACGGCCCGGTCACCGCCGTCGCTCCTGCACCTGCACCGTCCCGGGCGGTGCTGCTCGGGGCCGACCAGAGCGCTACGGCGGGAGCCGCCTGGAAGCGCTACCGGGGTGGGACCGCCGCGAAGGTGTGGATCGACCGGGAGGGCGACGGCCACTTCGAGCGTTTCGCCACCCACCTCGGCGGCCAGCTGGAGGACCCGGGATGGGTCGGAGAGCGGGTGGTGCTCGTCTCCGACCACGAGGGATGGGGCAACGTCTACTCGCTGCTCGCCGACGGCTCCGACCTGCGCCGCCACAGCGATCACGGCGACGCCTACGCCCGCGACGCGTCGACCGACGGGCGCCGGGTGGTCTACGGCTGCTTCGGCGACATCTGGCTCGTCGAGGACCTCGCCGCCGACGCGGGTCCCCGGCGCTTAGAGGTCCGGCTCGGCTCGGCCCGGCGGGGCCGGGTCCCCTACCCGCTCGAGGCTGCCGGCGCGCTCGGGCGCTTCGTGCCGAGCGCGGACGGGAGGGCGAGCGCGGTCGTGGTCCGGGGCGCAGCGGCCTGGCTCACCCACCGGGACGGGCCGGCGGTGCTGCTGGCCCCCGGTGGCGAGGCGAGGGCCCGCCTCGCTGCGCCGCTCGGCACCGAGCACGCGATCTGGGTGACCGACGCCGAGGGTGACGACGCCTTGGAGCTGGCACCGCTCGACGGCGGGCCGGGTCGGCGCCTGGCTGCCGGCGAGCTCTCCCAGGTGGTCGCCCTCGCCACCTCGCCGGACGGGGAGCTGGTCGCGACTGCTGGCGAGGACGGGACGGTGCGGATCACCGACGTGCGCAGCGCCACGGTGCGTACCATCGACCGCTCGGCCTACGACATTGCAACCGATCTCGCCTGGTCTCCCGACTCCGCCTGGCTCGCCTGGTCGCACGCCGCCTCGTTCGCCTGGGACGAGGTCGCGATCCGCCAGATCCGCCTGGCCCGGGTGGACCGGGGGGGAGCCGGAGCGGAGGTGGTCGAGGCCACGCCGTTGCGCTTCGGCGACACCTGCCCGGTCTTCACTCCCGACGGCCGCTACCTGGCCTTCCTGTCCCGGAGGACCTTCGACCCCGTCGCCGACCAGGTCCGCTTCGACCTGGCCTTCGCTGCCGCCACCCGCCCCTACCTGTTGCGGCTGACCTCCTCGACGCCGGCTCCCCTCGCGGCCGCAGCCGGAGGAAGGGATCTACCCCCCGGCCTCCTCGGGGGCTCTCCGGAGCCGCCCGGGGAAGGAGGCTCGGGGGAGGCCGAGCCGGCCCGGGTCGACGTCGAGCTCGACGGGCTCGCCGGTCGGATCGCGGAGCTGCCGGTGGCGGCCGGCCGCTACGCCGACCTGCGGGCCACCGCCGGCGGGCTCGTGTGGAGGGTCCTGCCCGAGGAGGGCGAGCTCGGGGAGGGTCGGGCCGAGCCGGGTGGCAAGCCGGCGAAGGCTCGCCTCGAGCACCTCGACCTCGCCACCGGCAAGCTCACCACCCTGCTCGACGCCGCCGATGCCGTCGAGCCCACCGCAGCCGGCCGGGCCCTCGTGGTACGGACCGACGAGTCGCTCGTCGTGGTGCCTGCGGACCGAAAGGCCGGCGAAGGGGACGGCTCCCGCCTGGAGGTCGATCTCTCCCGGGTCCGGGTCACCGTCGACCCGGGGGCCGAGGCGGTCCAGATGTACTCCGAGGCCGCCAGGTTGATGCGCCGCCACTACTGGGCCGAGGACATGGCCGGGGTCGACTGGGACGAGGTCGTCGCCCGCTACCGGCCTCTCGCTGACCGGGTCTCCACCCGCGACGAGCTGCACGACCTGATCTGGGAGCTGTACGGGGAGATGGGCACGTCCCATGCCTACGTTTGGCACGACGACGCTGCTGCGGGGTCGCTCGGGCGGCCCGGCTACCTCGGTGCCGACCTCGAGCCGGCCGACGGAGGCTGGCGGGTTACGGCGGTGCCGGCCGCCGAGCAGTCCGTTCCGGCCGCCCGCAGCCCCCTCGAGAGGGCCGGGGTGGTGGCGGGCGAGGTGGTGGAGACGGTCGACGGTCGCCGGGTCGACGTGGCGGCCGGGCCCGCACCCCTATTGCTCGGCGCCGCCGGCAAGCCGGTCGAGCTCGGAGTGCGCAATGCCGCCGGCGAGCGCCGAGCGGTGGTGGTCACTCCTCTCGCCGACGAGCAGCCCTTGCGCTACCACGCCTGGGTCAGCTCTCGGCGGGCGCTGGTGAGGGAGCTCTCGGGCGGCCGAGCCGGCTACGTGCACGTACCCGACATGGTTGCGAGCGGCTGGGCCGAGCTCAACCGCGACCTGCGGGTCGAGTCCGGCTTCGACGCGCTGGTCGTCGACTTCCGCCACAACCGGGGCGGGAGCATCTCGCAGCTCGTCTTGGAGCGCCTCGCCGCCCGGGTGACTGCCTGGGAGAACCCCCGGGGCTTCGAGGCCTCCACCTACCCGGTCGACGCGCCCCGTGGCCCGATGGTCGCCCTGGTCGACCAGTACGCCGGCTCCGACGGCGACATCGTCGCGGCGGGCTTCCGCCAGCGCGGGCTCGGCCTGCTCGTCGGCACCCGGACCTGGGGCGGGGTGGTCGGGATCGACATGCGCTACGCCCTCGCCGACGGGACGGTGGTCACCCAACCGCGCTACGCCTTCTGGTTCGACGGCGGTCCAGGCTGGTCGGTTGAGAACCACGGCGTCGACCCCGACATCGAGGTGCAGATCGCACCGCAGGACTGGGCGGCGGGCCGGGACCCGCAGCTGGCCCGGGCGGTCGAGGAGGTGCTCGCCGCCCTCGGGGAGCGCCCGGCGGTCCGGCCTCCGGGCCGCGCGGACCGCCCCTCCCGGGTGGCGCCGGTCCTCGGCCCCCGCCCTTAGCGGCCCGCCCGCTACTGCCGGTGGCCTCGCCATCCCTCTACGAACCGCGTAGCTGCTCGGCGAGCGTAGGGTGACCGCCGGCCCGAGCCGACCGAGACCCGAGCCGACCGAGACCCGAGCCGACCGAGAACCGAGCCGACCAGGACCCGACCAAGAGGAGAGCCTCCGAATGTCGCTGCAACCCGTACGAGTCGCCGTCACCGGGGCTGCCGGCCAGATCGCCTACAGCCTGCTGTTCCGCATTGCGGGCGGCGACATGCTCGGTCCCGAGCAGCCCGTCGTCCTCCAGCTGCTGGAGGTCACGCCGGCGCTCGGGGCGCTCCGGGGCGTGGTGATGGAGCTGGAGGACTGCGCCTTCCCCCTCCTGGCAGGGATCACCACGAGCGACGACCCGGAGGCCGCCTTCGGCGACGCCGACATCGCCATGCTCGTCGGGGCCCGCCCCCGGTCCAAGGGCATGGAGCGCAAGGACCTGCTCGAGGCCAACGGAGCGATCTTCACCGAGCAGGGCAGGGCTCTGGGTGCCTGCGCAGCCCCAGGGGTCAAGGTGCTCGTGGTCGGCAACCCGGCCAACACCAACGCCCTCATCGCCCAGGCGAACGCTGCGGAGCTCCCGCCGGAGCGCTTCAGCGCGATGACCCGGCTGGACCAGAACCGGGCTCGCGCCCAGGTGGCGGCCAAGGCCGGGGTGCCGGTGGGCGAGGTCGCCGACCTCGTGATCTGGGGCAACCACTCCTCGACCCAGTACCCGGACCTGTTCCACGCCAAGGTGGCCGGGCGGCCGGCCGCCGAGGTGATCGGGGACCAGGCCTGGGTCGAGGATCAGTTCATCCCGACCGTCCAGCAGCGCGGTGCTGCGATCATCGAGGCCCGGGGAGCTTCGAGCGCCGCCTCGGCGGCGAGTGCCGCCATCGACCACGTCCGCGACTGGGTCCTCGGCACCGGGGAGCGGGGATGGGTGTCGATGGCGGTGGTCTCCGATGGCTCCTACGGGGTCGCCGAGGGGCTGATCTCGAGCTTCCCGGTCACCTGCGAGGGTGGGTCGTGGTCGATCGTGCAAGGGCTCGACATCGACCCGTTCAGCCGTGGTCGCATCGACGCCTCGGCCGCCGAGCTCGCCGAGGAGCGCGACGCGGTGGCCAGGCTCGGCCTGCTCCCATGAGCTCTCCGGCCCCGCTCGATCGCCGTGGGGGGACGGAGCCGATCTCAGGGGATGGGCAGGATCGCCGCAGTCGGCTGGTAGCGCAGGGAGCAGTCGGCGAGACCGTGGTGGAGGGCGAACGAGTCGGCTTCGCTCGCGGCCGCCCCGGCTGCGGTGCCGGCGGCCTCTGCGGCGGCCGGGGTGGCTCGGCCGGATCCGGCTGCCCCCCGGGCTCGACGCTCCCGGCCGGCTCGACGCAGGTGCCGTTCCCCCCTCTCCGGCTAGGGCTCGGGCCTCGGCGAGGCGCTCGGCGCTCCAGGTCTTCCACAGGCGCAGCCAGCCGGCGACCACCGACGTCGCCCCCGGCGCTTCGGAGAGGCGGTGGATGCGGCCGGCCAGCCCGGACAGCTCGGCACCCACCGCCATCACCGCCGTCGGGGTGGCGCCGGCACCGGCGCTCGAGGCGACCGGTCGGACCGCCCCGAGCGTCGAGACGCACGCGGCGTTGGCCTCGCGCAAGAAGGCGGTGTCGGGGGCGAGCGGGTTCGCCGGAGGGGCGAGGCTCGACGCGACGGTGCCCGAGACCGACAGCACCAACAACGCGGCGAGGGCGAACAAGGCGATGCCGCGCCGCCTCGTCCGGGCGCTCCACCGGCGTTGGTCGGGTGCCTCGGCCGCCCCGGGTCGCAGCTGCGGAAGGGGCGCAGCAGGAGATCGCCACACCCCTGCGGCCGGCAGCGGACGACGGCGGCGGACGACGCCGCCCGCCGCCGGTGCGGTCATCGCCGGCAGCGAGCGGTCCTCGAAGGGAGCGTCGAGGGCCCCCTCCGGAGGCGCTGCGAGCTCGGCAGGACCGAGCTCGTCCGAGGCGATCACCCAGGCCGGGAGGTGGCGCTGCTGGCCGTCCCAGACTTCTCCGTCCCAGTGGCGCAGTCGGGCCGGGTCGGTCGGGTCCGGGTACCACCCGGGGGCCCGGAGGCTCATCGGGGAACCTCCGTGACCGAGCGCAGAGCTGCAGGGAGAGGGTCGGTCCAGGCGGTCCCAGCCACCGCCGCGCCGGCGCCGGCGAGCTCGCCGCGCAGCTTGACCGCTCCGGCGGCGAGCGCCTCCTGGGGCGACAAGCGCCCCGAGGCGATCGCGGCGGCGGTGCCGTAGTCGCTGAAGACGGTGAGCTCGGCGCGCTGGGTGCCGGCCCGCTGGACCCGAGCCGTCCCGCCGACGACCCGAACGTCGTAGACCGCCTCACCGTCGGGTGCGCCCCGCACCACGTGGCGGATGGTCACGCCGTCGGATGGGGACCCCGTTGGCCCCGCTGCTACGTCGGCTGCCGGCAGCCGGGCGAGCCAGGCAGCAGACAGGTAACGGATCACGCCAACTGTTCTACCAGCGCCCGACGGCGGGGACGCAACCGGTCCCGGTGGGCACGCCCCGGGGCGAGGAAGGGCACGCCCCGGGGCGGGGAGGCTCAGCCCCGCTGGCGGCGGGGTCGGCTGCGGCGCCGGCGGGCCGCCCGCCACAGGTCGGCGTTGAGCCTTGCGATGGTCTCGAGCGGGATCTCCTTCGGGCAGGCCGCCGAGCACTCGCCGATGTTGGTGCAGCTGCCGAAGCCGAGGTCGTCGTGGGTGGCGACCATCGACATGACCCGCGCCTCGCGCTCTGCCCGGCCCTGGGGGAGCATCCCGAGGTGGGTCACCTTCGCGGCGGTGAAGAGCATCGCAGAGGCGTTGGGACAGGCGGCTACGCATGCCCCGCAGCCGATGCAGTTGGCTGCTTCGAAGGCGGCGTCTGCGTCGGCCTTCGGCACCGGTAGCGAGTTGGCATCGGGTGCGGTCCCCGTCGGTGCGGTGATGTACCCGCCGGCCTGGATGATCCGGTCGAAGGCGCTCCGATCGACCACCAGGTCCTTGATCACCGGGAACGGCTCGGCTCGCCACGGCTCGATCCACAGCTCCTGGCCGTCGTGGAAGGCCCGCATGTGCAGCTGGCAGGCGGTGGTCGCCCGCAGGGGGCCGTGGGCGATCCCGTTGACCATCATCCCGCACGAACCGCAGATCCCTTCCCGGCAGTCGTGCTCGAAGGCGATCGGCTCCTCCCCGCCGATGGTCAGGCGCTCGTTGACCACGTCGAGCATCTCGAGCAGCGACATCTCGGTGCTGATCCCCGGGGCGTCGATGGTGACCATCCGGCCCCGGTCGCTCGGGCCGTCCTGGCGCCACACGTGGAGGGTGAGGTCGATCAGGCGCGGCCCGGAGGTGGCGTCGCTCGGTGCCGGCGCCCGCAGCTCGGTGGCGGTCACTTGTAGCTCCGCTGGCTCGGGTGGACGTACTCGAAGGTGAGGGGCTCCTTGTTGAGCACCGGAGGCGGTATCGGCCCGCTCTCGACGGGGTCGATCCGGGCGGTGTCGCCACTCCATTCCCACGCGGCGACATAGGCGAAGT
>JAKARG010000153.1 GCA_021819345.1 Actinomycetes bacterium
CTGGCGTCGTGGTCTTCGGTGTCGCAGGGCTGGCGGCGAGCAACGGGCTGGCGCGGCTCTGGTCCCGGGCGGCCCGGGCCCCGGGCCCCCTCGGGAGCTCGGAGACGCCGCGCCGGGCGCTCCGGCCCGGCCGGGAGACCAAGGCCCGGACCCGCCCGCCGGCTGTCGATCGCCACCGCTCGGGCGATCGGCACCACTCGGGTGCCCGGTGGGCGACCACCCGGGACCTCCGTCGTCTCGGGGTGCGCCGGGCCGAGCCCGGGCGCCTGGTGCTCGGCAGGGTCGGCCGGCGCCTGGTGGCGACCGAGGCCCGCCACTCGGTCCTCGTGCTCGGGCCGACCCAGTCCGGCAAGACGACCTCCCTCGCAGTCCCTGCGCTCCTCGAGTGGGACGGCCCGGTGCTCGCCACGTCGGTCAAGGGGGACCTGGTGGATGCGACGCTCGGATGGCGCAGCCGTCTCGGGGAGTGCTGGGTCTTCGACCCGACAGTTGCGGGGTCTCCCCGCAACCCGGCGGACCGAGCTCTCGGCCACGGCATGGACGGCCGAGGGGACCTGCATCGGAGCGACCGGGACCCGGGCGCGCCGGGCGGTCGAGGGCGACCGGCCGGCGGCGCCGGGTGGTCGCCGGTCGCGGAGGTCTGCGACTGGAGCGCGGCGCAGCGGATGGCCACCTGGCTCGTCGAGGGGACCCCGGGGCGCCACTCGCTCTCCGATGGCGACTTCTGGTACTCGGCTGCATCCAAGCTGCTGGCGCCGCTACTGCTCGCCGCAAGCCTCGGCGGGGCGTCGATGGCCGAGGTCGTCCGCTGGAGCGACAGCTGTCGCTTCGACGAGCCGGCGTCGATCCTCGACCTCGCCGGCGCCGACGAGGCGGCCTTCGCCCTCGCTGCTTGTGCCGCCAGGGAGGAGCGCATCCGCAGCTCGGTCTCCACGACGCTCGAGACCGTGCTCGCGCCCTTCGGAGACCCGCTGGTCGCCCGTTCGACGGCGCGCTCCGATATCCATCCCGAGGCCCTGCTCCGCGGGCGCAACTCGCTGTACCTGTGCGGGCCCGCACACGAGCAGCTCCGGGTGCAAGGGGTGTTCGCCGCTCTGGTCTCGTCGGTCGTCGCTGCTGCCACGAGGAAGGTCGCCGAAGACGGCGCCCCTCTCGACCCTCCACTCCTGCTGGTCTTGGACGAGGTGGCCAACATCGCCCCCATCAGGGACCTGGACGGATTGGCGTCGACCGCTGCCGGGCTCGGCATCCAGCTCCTCACCGTCTGCCAGGACTTGGCCCAGCTGGCCGGGCGCTACGGGCCGGAGCGGTCCCGGACCATCGCCAACAACCACCGGGCCAAGCTCGTCCTTTCCGGAGTCGGTGACCTCGGGACCCTGGACCTGCTCTCGGGCCTCGCAGGCGAGCAGGCGGTGCGGGAGGAGACCGTCAGCGTCGACCTCCGCGACGGGCGGCGCACACGGTCCTCGAGCACGGCCTACCGCCGCCTCGCCCCACCCGACGAGCTGAGGCGGATCCGTCCCGGGGAGGGGGTCCTCGTCTACGGCCACCTTCCCGCAGCGCGCCTGGTCCTGCGGCCCTGCTTCGCAGAACGGGAGCTGCTCCGCCGCGCCTCGTCGTAGAGCGTGCGATCTCGCTCGGCTGGGGCTCGCTCCCGTTCCGGGGATCCCGGAGCGCTCGGAGGTCGGGGGTTCCCCGGGGCGGTCGAAGGTAGCCTGCGCCCCATCGTGAGCCCCGACTCCCGTTCGTCGCGACCCGGTGCCCCCGGTCCCGCCGGCATCCCTGCGAGCGGGTCCGGCCCGAACGGCTCTCGAAGGACCGTCCCGCCGTCCACCGGGCTCCCGCCACGTACCAGGGCGGCGGTCCGCCTCGGAGCCGTCACCGGCGAGCTCTCGCGACGGCTGGGTCTCGGGGCCGGCTCGACCGTCGGGGGAAGGGCGGTGCTCGCCTTGGACCCGGGAGCCCTGCGCCGGCTCGGCAGCGGCCGGCGGAGCGTGGTGGTCTCGGGCACCAACGGCAAGACGACGACCACGAGCCTGTTGCGGGCGGCGATGGCCACCGCCGGCCCGGTGGTCACCAACGCCCAGGGTGCAAACCTTCCCGCTGGGATCGCAGCCGTCCTTGCCGCTGCGGCGCCCGGCGTCGACGCGGTGCTGGAGGTGGACGAGGCATGGCTCGCCGGAGTGGCTGCCGCCCTGCAGCCGGCGGTGGTGGTCCTGCTCAACCTGAGCCGCGACCAGCTCGACCGTAACAACGAGGTCCGGACGCTCGCCGGGTCGTGGCGCGGCCTGCTCGCGGGGCTCCCTCGGACCCTCGTGGTCGCCAATGCCGACGACCCGCTCGTCGTGTGGGCCGCCGGTGCCGCCCGACGCGTGGTGTGGGTGGGCGCCGGGCAACCCTGGACGGCTGACGCCTCCGGCTGTCCGGCATGCGGTGGCAGGATTGCCTTCCCGACGCCGGCCGCCCGACACGGGGCCGAGCCCGCCCAGCCCGGGCCCGAGCCCGCCCGGCCCGGGGCCGAAACCGCCCGGCCCGGGGCCGAAACCGCTCAGCTCGAGCCGTCGGCCGCCCAGCCCGTCGGCGAGGGATGGGCGTGCAGCTCCTGCGCCACGCGCCGACCGGCCCTCGACGTCGTGCTCCAGGGTGGGACCGTCGTCGGTGGCGAGGCCTGGCGGGTGAGCCTCGGGCTCGGGTTGCCCGGGCGGGCCAACCGGGCGAACGCAGCAATGGCGCTAGCCGCGGCCAGCGCGCTCGGAGTCGATGCGGGGGCTGCGGCGGCGGCGATGGAGGGCCTCGACGAGGTCGCCGGCCGGTACCGGAGCTTTCGGGTGGAGGGGGTTCCCGCTCGCCTGTTGCTGGCGAAGAACCCCGCTGGATGGCAGGAGGTGCTCGACGTGATCCGGCCGGCGCCGGCACCGGTGGTGGTGGCGATCAACGCCCGGACCGCCGACGGACGGGACCCCTCGTGGTTGTGGGACGTGGCCTTCGAGGCGTTGGCGGGGCGCGCGGTGGTCGCGGCGGGTGAGCGTGGCCGGGACCTCGCGGTGCGGCTCCATTACGCCGAGGTGGACCATCGCTATGCCGGCGACCTCCTCGGAGCGGTGCGCAGCGCCGCGCGCCTCGCCAAGGCTGCGACGAGCGCCAGCACCCGGCTGGGAGCCACGACGGTGGCTGCCGGCGGGGAGCAGGGTGCGCGCAGCGAGCAGGGTGCGCGCAGCGAGCAGGGTGCGGGCAGCGACCAGGCTGCCGGCTTCGACGTGGTCGCCAACTACACGGCCTTCCAGGCGCTCTTGGCGGGGCTCTCTTGAACGAGGCGGGCCGCTTCTCGACGGTGCGGATCGTGCTGGTCCATCCGGACCTGCTCGGTACCTACGGCGACTCCGGCAACGCCACGGTCCTCGCCCAGCGGCTCCGTTGGCGGGGACTGCCGGCGGAGGTGCTCACGGTCCGCTCCGGCGAGCGGGTCCCCGAGTCCGCCGAGCTGTATGTGGTCGGCGGCGGGGAGGACCAGCCGCAGGCCCTTGCGGCCCGCCAGCTCGGCCGCTCGGGCCCCTTGCAGCGGGCGGTGGCGGCCGGGGCGGCGGTGCTCGCCGTGTGCGCCGGCCTGCAGATCCTGGGCGAGAGCTTCGTCGGCCCGGACGGGGTCGAAGCCGACGGCCTCGGGCTGCTCGACTGCCGGAGCGTGAGGGGCAGTGGTCCCCGCGCGGTGGGCGAGCTGGTCGTCGACCCCGACCCGCAGAGCGGCCTCCCGCCGCTCACCGGCTACGAGAACCACGCCGGGACCACCCTCCTCGGGCCGGGCGCCCGGCCGGCCGGGACCGTCCGCATCGGGGTGGGCAATGGTGTGGGTCGCAGCGAGGGGGTTCGTAGCGGGCGGATCTGGGGCACCTACCTTCACGGTCCGGTGCTCGCCCGCAACCCCGCTCTCGCCGACTGGCTGCTGGCGTCGGTCGTGGGAGAGCTCGGAGCCCTCGACGACGGTGAGATCGAAGCCCTGCGGGGGGAAAGGTTCGCCCACGCCGCCGCAGAGGCCGCCGTGACTGCTCGGGGGCGGGCACTTCCGGGGCTCCTCGCCCGGGCCCGTGGCAGCCTCGGTAGGTAGGAGAAGGGAGCACGGCGACGGGCCCGATCCGAATGGTCGGTGGTGGCGGGGAACCTCTGGCGCCGAGCCGGAGTCGAGTGGTCATGGTCCACCGCGCAAAGCTCCCGGCGGGCCGGGCGTGAGCGGTTCCGAGGGCGAGCGCTCCACTGGACCTCGCCCCCGGGTGCCCGACCTCGGAGCAGCGCCGCGCGAGCCGGGCCCCTCGCGCTCGACCGGAGCAGCGCCGCGCGAGCCGGGCCCCTCGCGCTCGTTGCGGGCCGCTCTAGCGGTGGTCCTCGCCGCCTTGGTGGCGACGTCGGTCGGGGTCTCGGTCGCCTCGGCCCCTCGCCGGCCGGCGTCGAGCCCATCCGGCGCGTCGTCGGCTGCACGCTCGGATCCGTCGTCGGAGGCGTCCGCCGTCCCCTCCGTTGCGCGCGCCGGATCGCCGTGGCACACCTCGCCCGGACCGTCCTCGGACCACCCCGGGCCGCCGCCCGGGGCAGCTGCGACCGTGGCGCCGCCTCCGGGGACCGGGACGCCCGGCGGCTCGGGAGCCGGAGCGGTGGCGCCGGTGGTCCGGGTTTCGCCGGGATGTGGGCTGTCGCTCGACCCCGACGCCCCGATCGTCGCAGTCGGGCACTGCAGGGTGCTCGAGGTCGGTGACTCGCTCGGCAACGACCTCGGGTGGGGCCTCGCCCGCGAGGTCTCGCCGACTTCGGGCCTCGAGCTGGTCCAGGCCGACGTCTCCGCGACCGGGCTCGCCAACCGGGCCTTCTACGACTGGCCGGCGCAGCTCGAGGTGGACCTGCACCGCTACCACCCCCAGCTGGTGCTGATCTCCCTCGGAGGAGACGACGAGCAGGGCATGCTCGTCGACGGGAGGGCGGTGCAGTTCCCGACGCCGGCATGGCAGCGCGCGTACATCGGACGGGTCGCGTCCATGCTCGCGGAGGCGGTTGCCTCGGGCGCGTACGTTCTGTGGGTCGGGATGCCGGTGATGGAGCAGCCCGAGTTCAGCGCAGGGATCGCCCTGCTCGACTCGCTGTACCTGAGGGTGGTCCACACCTTCCCCGAGGCGGCCTTCGTGTCGACCTGGAAGCTCTTCGCCGGGCCCGGGGGGCGCTTCGAGCAAGGTGCCGAGGTCGACGGCGCACCGGCATCGCTCCGCCAGGCCGACGGCGTCCACTACTCCTTCACCGGGGAGAACGTCCTGGCCACCTATGTCGTGCGCCAGATCGCCCGGATCTTCCACGTCCGCCTGGCGCCGACCGACCCCGAGGTCGTGACCGGATGGGGCTGAGGGCGCGGGTCGCCCGCGCGGCGCCGGAGGGACGCGGGCGTGCCACCTGGCGGGCTGCCGCTGCGCTCGGCTCGATCGCCGGCACCACGCTCGCCCTGGTGGGCGGCGCGCTGGTCGAGGCCCAGCCGGCGGTAGCGGTCCGGTCGGCCACGCCGGCGCCCGCAGCACAGGCGGAGCCATTGGGCCGGTGGAGCACGGCGGCGCGCTTGGCCCCGCCGGGCACTGTGCTCACCGATCTCTCCTGCTCCTCGGCGCACGCCTGCATGGCGGTGGGGGACCAGCCGGCGGTCTCCTCCGGGGCGGCGTCGATGGCCGCCTACGTCTGGAACGGCAGGTCCTGGAGGGCCGCCCCGGTGCCCGCAGGGATGCATGCCGGCCTGTCCTTCGCCGAGCTGACCGAGGTGAGCTGCGCTTCGGCCGACGACTGCCTGGCGGCTGGTCTCGGCTTTGCCTCGGTGACGTCCCCCTTTCGCTACGACGTGCTCCACTGGAACGGTCGGCGCTGGTCGCGCACCGGCTATCCCCTCACCGCGACGAGGTCGCCGGCCTGGCCTGCCCGTCGACCAAGCTCTGCCTGGCGGTGGTCGACCCGGGAGAGGCGGTTGCGAGCGGTGGCAAGGTCCTCGCGGCCTCCTGGAACGGACGTCGCTGGAGGGTCGACTCGGTCTCTGGGCTCTCGGTCCCCGGGCTGACCCCCGTGGACCTCTCGTGCAGCTCGGTCCGCTTCTGCATGGCGGTCACCGACCTCGACGCCGAGGCCACTGGCTATTCGGTGGCGGCCGAGCAGGACGACCGCGCGTACGTGTGGCACGGCCGCAACTGGTCGAGGGTCGCCTGGCCCGACCAGCACGTCGCTCCCTCGGCGCTGGCCTGCGCCTCGCAGGGATCGTGCCTGGCGGTGGCTGTCCAGGCAGGGCCGCACGTGCCGCCGGCGGCATCGGACCGCTGGTTGCGCTGGGACGGGCGCCGCTGGGCGCTCCAGGCCCGGCCGATGCCGGGCGCGATCGTCGTCACCTCCGTGTCGTGCGCCACCTCCGGCCGGTGCATGGCCGTCGGGGCGTCGCGGACCGACGATGTCGCCCTCGACGTCGCTGGGTCCGACTACTGGGACGGTCGGGCCTGGCAGGTCGCCGGCGGTCCGCCCACCGTGTCGGGCAGCGGTGCCATCGAGGCGGTGGCGTGCCTCCAGGCCCGCAGCTGCCTGGCCGTGGTCGGGGCCTATTGGACCCACTGGCGGACATGAGCCGAGGTTCACCACCTTGTGGCCCCCCTGGGTCGGGCCGGCCGCGGCCACCCGTGGGGAGCCGAGGCGCGCCAACTGGGTCCCGTAGGAGACCATATGTGGTGCCGAAGGGGACCCAGTCGGGGTCGGACCCGGCTCGGGTCGACCCACGGAATCGGCGTCGGACCCGGAGGTCGGGGTCGGACCCGGCTCGGGTCGACCCACGGGGTCGGCGTCGGACCCGGAGGTCGGGTCAGACGAGGAGGTGTGACACGACGATCGAAGCCGTCCAGGACGCCGCCACGCAGGCGGCGAGCAGCAGCGCCACCGCCACCCGGTCCCGGGCCAGACGGGTCGAGTGTCGGACCGGGTTCTCCAGCAGGTGGTAGGAGGCCATCGCGGTGGCGAAGCTCCCGGCGATCTCCACGACCCTCCAGCCCCAGCCGAGGAGCGGGTGTGGTAGCTGCTCGGGCAGGTTGAGCCAGGCGAAGTGGGTGAGATAGAGCGAGTAGGAGATGTTGCCCACGTAGACGAGCGGCCGGGTGGACAGCACGGCCGGCACCCCGCGCCCGGCGCCGGCGCTGCCACCCCAGAGCAGCAGGGCCGCCGACCCACAAGGCAGCAAGGCGAGCCAGCCGGGGTAGGCGCTCGTCGGGCCGAGGACCGCCAGCGCCACGATCAGCAGGACGGTCCCGGCGGTGGCGGCGAGCGTCCCGGCGCGCACGGATGGCGCCGGGCG
>JAKARG010000154.1 GCA_021819345.1 Actinomycetes bacterium
GTCCATCGTCTCGACCAGCTCCGACAGAGGCATCGTGGAGATCACCGCGCTCGCCGGGTCCTCCCGCTCGTCGCCGTCGGGACCGACCGAGACCACCGAGATCGCACCTCGGGGTGCGCGCCGGATGCGGACCGCCCGCCGGCGCATCTCGATCCGCCCTCCGCCGGCCACCACCTTCTCGGCGCAGCGCTCCCACATCATCCCGGGCCCGAGCCTCGGGTACTGGAACTCCTCGATCAGCGAGGTGATGTCGGTGCCCGCCCGGCCCGGCAGCAAGGCGTTGGCGATCGCTCCGGCGAGCGAGAGGTTCTTGATCCGCTGCGCCGCCCAGTCGGCACCCATCTCGGAGCCGGGATGACCCCAGACCTTCTCGGTGTAGGTCTTGAAGAAGTGCCGGTAGAGCCGCCAGCCGAAGCGCGCCGCCACCCAGCCCTCGAAGTTGCTCTGGTCCTCGGGCGGGCGGATCCTGACCCAGGCGTAGGAGGCGACGCAACGGAGCGACTCGAGGACCCCGAGGTTGCCGAGCGCGTTCATCGCCCGCAGCGGGTAGTCGTAGAACTTACCCTGGTAGTAGATCCGGCTCTTCCGGGGCCGGAGCATGAAGTCCTCGTCGGGAAGGACCTCGTGCCAGAACGCCTCGACCGGGGCCACCTTGGTGAAGAAGCGGTGCCCCCCGATGTCGAAGCGCCATCCGTCGCGCTCCACGGTCCGGCTGATGCCCCCGACCACCTCGTCGGCCTCGAGCACGAGCGGCACCCGGCCCCGCCGGAGCAGCTCGTAGGCGGCCGTCAGCCCGGCGGGACCGGCCCCGACGACCACGACGCTGTCGGCCGGGTCCTCGGCTGGTCCCACCTCGGCGCTGTCTCGGCGCTCGGATGTCGGCTGGCTCTCGTTCAAGTCATGGCTCCTCGGGTCGCCCAACCTACCGGGCCGGCCGGTCCCGCTTCGCGCCGGGCCGGCCGGCGCTCCCGGCGGGGCCTCATCCGAGCGGGTAGCGGACCAGGTTCTCGTGCTCGTAGAGGAAAGACGGGTTGGCTCTCACGACGGTCGTCCCCTGGCCGAGCCGCAAGGAGAACCAGCTCGCCAGGTCCCCGCAGTCGCCGCCGAAGGGCGCGTACCCGTTGCGCCAGACGAGCCAGAGGGTATGGCCCGGCTGGAGGGTCGCGAGCATGTCCTGCGCGAAGGACTCGACGTCGGTGCCCTCGACCACCTTGCGGTAGTCGATCCAGTCGACCCGCTCCGGTCCGATCGCCCGGGGGAAGGTCAGCTGCTCCAGGCCCGGGACGTCGACCAGCCGGCTGACCGCCGGGCCGAGCTGGTCGGGGCAGTAGACCACGAGGTCGCCCGGGCGAGCCTCGGCGTTCAAGACCTGGGCGACCTGGACCGCCTGGGTGCGCGGCTGGGAGTTGTCCGCCACCCCGGTGAGCAGCCCGGCGACGCAGAGCAGCGCCAGGGCCCCGTTGACCAGTCGCCGCCGGGCGAGCAGGTCCACGCCGAGCGCGACCAGCAGCAGGAACAGCGGGAGCACGGCCGCGGTGTAGCGGGAGACGAAGGCGGCGTCGTCGATGATGCCTCCGGCCAGGGCGAGCAGCAGGGTGCCGACGAAGACCGCCAGCAGCGGCATCGCCTTGCGGTTGAGGCCGAGGACCACGGTCACCCCGCCCTCGGCCGAGCGCCCGGGGGACCCTGCGCCGCTCGGACCGAAGCCGACCAGGCCGACCACCCGGTCGCCGAGGCGCACCAGGCGCTGGTGGATGCCGGGCGGGCCCACGGCGGTGCCGAGGTCGTCGACCCCGGAGAGCCCGTCGCTCGACCCGCTCTGCGCGCCGCTGCCCAGGTGTCCGATGCCGACCCGGTCGTCGGGGTGGTGCTCGCCGTCGCTGCGGTGGTCGCCGTAGTGGTCGAGCAGTTCGCCGGCCTCGGGGGCGCTCGACGGTCGCCGCCCGAAGACCCCGAGGAAGAAGAAGGCGAAGTAGAAGAAGGCCAGCAGGACCGCCCAGGCGCCGGTCCCGGCGTAGTCGTCGAAGATCTCCACCAGGTCGGCCGCGCTCGGCGCCGGCGCCCACGGTGTGCCGGTGTGGCGAGCCTGGAACAGGAAGGTCGGCACCCAGGGGACGAACAGCAGGCTGCCGAGGACCATGGCCCCGAAGATCCGGGTGGCCGCCAACGGGTCCACCCTGGCCGGCAGGCCACGGCGGCCCCTCCAGATCTGGTACAGCAGCCAGGCGCCGGTCGCGCTGAGGAGGTAGAGGGCCCAGTAGTGGGTGTAGAGCAGCGCTGCGGTGAGCGCACCCACGGCGAGCAGCCGAGAGCGGCTCGGGTGCTCCAGTGCCCGCGACAGGGCCAGGAAGCCGAGGACGCACCACAGCACCATCAGCGAGTACATCCGGGTGTCGGTCGCGTAGAAGATCGCGAAGGGCGAGGTTGCCGCCACGAGCAGGGTGATCCAGGCGACCCGGGTGCCCCCGAGGCGCCGACCGGCGAACCAGGAGCAGGGAAGTGCCAGCACCGAGATGATCCCGCCGAGGGCGCGCACCGCGAAGTCGCCCCGCCCGAAGGCGAGCATCCAGAAGTGCATCATCACGTAGTACAGAGGCGGGGCCCCGTCCTCGCGAAGGGCAGCGTGGATCTGCGAGAGGGGGAGCTTGGAGATGTTGACGGTGATGACCTCGTCGAGCCACAGGGCGCTCGGCGCGTAGAAGCGCAGCCCCACCCCGACCAGGACGACCGCCGCTGCGAGCGCGCTGGTCAGGCGGTGGCCCGGTTGCCGGGCCTGGTACCAGGCACCGCGCAGCTCGTCGCCGAGGGTGGTGGGGGCGCTGCCTGCCCCCGAGGTGGTCGTTGCCACGGGATCTCAATCTATCTCGGGGCGGCCGGTGCGGGGCTCGCCCTGCCCTCCGGCGGCGCTCGGGACCACCTCGTGCGGGTAGGTTCCGTGCATGACCGCCCAGGACCCGGCTGAGACCCCCGACCGCAACCTCGCGCTCGAGCTGGTGAGGGTCACCGAGGCGGCCGCCATGGCAGCGGCGCGCTGGATGGGCAGGGGCGACAAGGAAGGAGCCGACGGCGCCGCGGTCGACGCCATGCGGGCGGTGCTCGGCTCGGTCGCGATGGACGGCTTGGTGGTGATCGGCGAGGGGGAGAAGGACGAGGCCCCGATGCTCTTCAACGGAGAGCGCGTCGGGCACGGGTCGGGCCCGCTGGTGGACGTGGCGGTCGACCCCGTCGAGGGGACGACACCCACCGCCCTCGGTCGCAACGGGGCGCTCGCGGTGATCGCGGTCTCCGAGCGGGGCACGATGTTCGATCCGGGGCCGTGCTTCTACATGGAGAAGCTGGCCGTGGGGCCCGAGGCCGTCGGTTCGGTGGACCTCCGACGGCCGCCGGCGGACAACGTGAGGGCGGTCGCCGAGGCCAAGGGGTGCTCGCCGCGCGACGTGACCGCGGTGATCCTCGATCGGCCGCGCCACGCCGCGCTGATCGAGCAGGTCCGGGAGGCCGGGGCCCGCATCCGCCTGATCTCCGACGGGGACGTCGCCGCAGCCCTGGCGACGGCCTGGCCCGAGTCGGGCACCGACATCCTCCTCGGCATCGGCGGCACGCCGGAGGGGGTGATCGCAGCAGCGGCCCTGCAGTGCATGGGCGGGGAGATCCAGGGACGCCTGTGGCCCCGCGACGAGGCGGAGCGGCGAGCCGCAGTGGAGCGGGGCTACGACCTCGACCGCATCCTCGCCACCGCCGACCTGGTCCGTGGCGACAACTGCTTCTTTGCGGCCACCGGGGTGACCGACGGCGAGCTGCTCCGCGGGGTCCGCTTCGATCGCCAGGGGGCGGCGACCGAGTCGCTCGTGATGCGGTCGCGCTCTGGCACCGTCCGGCGGATCGAGGCCCGCCACCGGCTGGAGAAGCTTGCCGCCTATGCGCCGACAGTGATCTGACCAGAGGTCACGGGATCGCTTCTACGGCCGGATCGGCCCCGCCGGCGACCCAGCTGCTGCAGGCCGCATAGAAGCGCGCCGGGCCCACGCCCTCGATCCGCGGGGCGCTCCATCCGCAGTCGCGGAGGTCCGACTCCAAGCGGGCGAGCAGGTGGCGGCCGACACCTTCGCCGCGACGGTCCGGGGCGACGAGGACTGCCGCCTGCGGGGTGCCACCGGCCCACCAGGCGGCGGCTCCCCCGATCGTCTCGGCGCGGCGGGTGGCAGTCACCACTACCGGTGGCGGGAAGCCCCCATGCCGGGCCGGCCAGGCCGGAGCTCCGGCCCGTGGTCCGCCGGCCTGTGGTCCCCCGAGCACGGCTTCGGCCAGCCCGCCCCGGCCGGGCCCGGCCGCAGCCTCCACGAGCCCGACGAGGTCGGGGCCGAGGATCCGACCCCTGGAGAACGCCACCTCGAGGCCTCCCCGGCCGACCACCGGACGCTCGCCGAGCACGACGTCGGCGACGGGGAACCAGCGACGCCGCGCGCCCGAGGTTCCCACCGGGGGGACCGTCCGCTCCTCCAGGAGCACGACCCGGTCGAGCTCTGCGAGGGCGGCGTAGCTGCCGAGCAGCTCGATCGCGCTCCGCGCCCGGTCGACGGGGCAGCCGTCGAGGAGGGTCACGTGGGGTACCCATTCCCTGAGCACGGGAGGATCGAGCGGCTCTCCTGCGACGGCCTCGTGGAGGCGGCGGAGCTGCGCGAGGTCGCCGCCGACCTGCAGGTACAGGACCGACGTGGGAGCAGCGGGGCAGCCCTCGGGCGGGAAGGCCGCCGGCGGCCCGAGGGTGAGGTGCAGGGGCCCGCCGAGCTGCGACCCGGCGGACCTCAGGCGCTCGAGAGCGGCCCACAGATGCTCGGCGCGCAGGTTGACGGGGCGCACGAGGGTCACGTGCGGCGGCATCCGGGCGAGGTCACCGGCCCCGAGGGCCCTGCGCAGCCCGTCGACCTCGTCTGCGACCGGGGGGTCGAGGACGAGCGCGACCCCGGCTCGCCGGCGGGCCATGCTCGCTAGCGGTAGCGCTGGCTGTCGCCAGCTAGGAGGCGGGAGCCCCGGGCGCAGGAGCCGCGCCTGGTGCAGGAGCGGCGCCTGCCGCCTCCAGGCGGACCTGGGCCCGGCGCACCGCAGCCTCTGCCGCCTCCAGGTCGTCGGGGCCGCCGGCGTCGCGCGCGCGCTGCTCGGCGCTCGCCAGCTCGGAGCGGGCGAGCTCCACGTCGATGTCGGCCCCGAGCGCCGCATCCGCGGCAAGGATGCTCACCAGGTTGTCGCGGACCTCGACGATCCCGCCCCCGAGGGCGATCCGGGTCTCGGCGCCACCGGGGTCGACGATCCTCGTGACACAGCTGTCCAGGGCTGCGAGCAGGGCCACGTGGTCGGCGAGGAAGGCGATCTCCCCGTCGACGCTGCGGGTGACGACCATCTCGGCGTCGCCCTGGAACAGCACTCCGGTCGGGCTCACCACCTCCACCCTCGTCGTCGCCATCATCGCCTCACAAAGGACTCGGGCGCGCCGAGCGTGCGTCCCCCCGGCGGGGACCCGGCCGCAGCTCTCACTCGCCCTGCAGCTGCTTGGCCTTGGCCAGCACCTGCTCCATTCCCCCGACGTTCAAGAACGCCTGCTCGGGGACCTCGTCGAGGTCCCCGTTGACCAGCGCCTCGAAGCTCTCGACGGTCTCGGAGATCGGCACGTACTCACCGTCTATGCCGGTGAAGACCTTGGCGACGAAGAAGGGTTGGGACAAGAACCGCTGGATCTTGCGGGCCCGCGAGACCGCCACCCGGTCCTCCTCGGACAGCTCGTCGAGGCCGAGGATGGCGATGATGTCCTGCAGCTCCCGGTTGCGCTGCAGGACCTCCTGGACCCGCCGGGCGACGTTGTAGTGGCGCTCGCCGACCACCTCGGGGGTGAGGATGTTGGAGCTCGATGCGAGCGGGTCGACCGCAGGGTAGATCCCGAGCGAGGCGATCTGGCGGGACAGCGCGGTGGTGGCGTCGAGGTGGGTGAAGGTGGTGAACGGCGCCGGGTCGGTGTAGTCGTCGGCGGGAACGTAGACCGCCTGGACCGAGGTGATCGAGCGTCCCTTGGTGGAGGTGATCCGCTCCTGCAGCTCCCCCATCTCGTCGGCGAGGGTCGGCTGGTAGCCGACGGCGGAGGGCATCCGGCCGAGCAGCGTGGAGACCTCCGAGCCGGCTTGCACGAAGCGGAAGATGTTGTCCACGAACAGCAGCACGTCCTGGCCCTTCACGTCGCGGAAGTACTCCGCCATGGTGAGCGCCGAGAGCGCGACCCGCAGCCTCACGCCGGGTGGCTCGTCCATCTGGCCGTAGACCAAGGCGGCCTTCTCGATCACCCCCGACTCCTGCATCTCGAGCCACAGGTCGGTCCCCTCACGGGTGCGCTCGCCGACCCCGGCGAACACCGACACCCCACCGTGCTGCTGGGCGACCCGGTTGATCAGCTCCAAGATGATGACCGTCTTGCCGACGCCGGCGCCCCCGAACAGTCCGATCTTGCCGCCCTGGACGTAGGGCTCGAGCAGGTCGATCACCTTGATGCCGGTCTCGAACATCTGCGAGCGGGGCTCCAGGTCCTCGAAGGCCGGCGGCGGACGGTGGATCTCCCAGCGGTCCTCCACCCCCTCCACGTGGTCGGTGTCGAGCGAGCGCCCGGTGACGTCGAAGACGTGTCCGAGCACCCCGGTGCCGACCGGCACGACGATCCCCCGACCGGTGTTCCGGACCGTGGTCCCGCGCTTCAGCCCGTCGGTGGGGGCCAGGCAGATGCAGCGCACCCGACCCTCGCCGATCTGCTGGGCGACCTCGGCGACGATGGTGCTCGTCGAGCCGTCGAGCTCGATGTCGAGCTCCAGTGCGTGGTTGATCTCGGGAAGGCCGGCCGGGGGGAACTCGACGTCGACGACCGGGCCGGCGATCGCCACCACCCGGCCTTCGGCCAGCTCCGTTGCCTCGGGGATCGGGTCTCCGACGGCGGTCGTCATGGTCTGCTCCTCATCGATGGGCTGTGTCGTCATGCTGCGTCGGGGTCCTCGTAGGACTCCAGGTGGACCGCCAGTTCGTCCTCGCCGCCCCTCAGGGCCTCGGCACCACCGACGATCTCCATGATCTCGGTGGTGATCGCGTCCTGCCTGGCCCGGTTCATCACCCGGGTCAGGTTGGTGATGAGGTCCTCGGCATTGTCGGTGGCCGCCTTCATCGCCCGCTGGCGGGCGACGTGCTCGGAGGCCGATGCGGACAGTAGGGCGGCGAGGATCTCTCCCTGGAGCCAGTTGGGCAGCAGGTAGTCGAGCAGCTCGGCCGGGCCCGGTTCG
>JAKARG010000155.1 GCA_021819345.1 Actinomycetes bacterium
ATCGCCATGGTCGAGCGCGAGGAGTACTGCCCCGAGGTGATGAAGCAGGTGGGGGCGGTGCAGGCGTCGCTCGAGAAGGCGAACCGGGTGCTGTTGGCTAACCACCTCGAGACCTGCGTGTCAGACGCCATCCGCCAGGGCAGCGGGCAGGACAAGATCGCCGAGCTGCTCGAGGCACTTCCCTACAGCTCCGCGCTCACCGACTTCCGCCACCAGGCCGAGCCCCTGGCGCCGCAAACCGGGCGAGCAGCGCCGACAGCAAGAGCCAAGAGGAATCCTCGATGAGCGCCCGAGACGCAGGGTCGTGTCCGCTACCTGGACCCGAGGAGATCCCCGGCTGTGGCACCGGGCCGCTCGGGCGTCTGCGCTGGGTCGTCCGCGAGCTGGTCGGGATCCTGCGCCGCCGCCCCGCCGCCCCGCACCCGGGGAAGCCGACGTGAACCAGATCCTGTCCGTCACCGGGCTGTCCGCCCTCGGCGACGTCGGCCGAGGACTTGAGGAGGCGTTCTTCATGTTCTGGGAGACTGCCTGGGCGTTGGTGCTCGGCTTCGGGCTGTCGGGTGCGGTGCAGGCGTTCGTGTCCCGCCAGGCGATGCAGGCCAAGCTCGGCGACCACCGTCCGGCGTCGATCGCCCGGGCCTCGGGCTATGGAATGGTGTCCTCGTCGTGCTCGTACGCGGCGACCGCGATGGCGAAGTCCCTTGTCGCCAAGGGAGCGGACTTCGTCGCCGCCATGGTGTTCATGTTTGCCTCCACCAACTTGGTGGTCGAGCTCGGCATCGTGCTGGTGGTGCTGATCGGGTGGCAGTTCGCCGCCGCGGAGTTCGTCGGCGGGGCGATCATGATCGTGCTTCTGGCGCTCCTCGGTGCCATCGTGCTCACCGGTCGGCGAGTCGAGGCGGCCCGGTCCCGCCTGTCTGCCGCCAGCAGCGACGGCAACGACGAGTCGGCCGAGGCCCTGCAGCACCAGCCATGGTCGCGGCGCTTGCGCTCTCGGTCCGGCTGGGCGGACGCGGCGAGCTACACCATGGCTGATCTCACCATGCTGCGCCGAGAGATGCTCGTCGGCTACCTGATCGCCGGGTTCCTCGCCGTCCTCGTCCCCGCCGGAGTGTGGAACGCGGTGTTCCTCCACGGCCACGGGACGTGGACCCAGGTGGAGAACGTGGTGGTCGGCCCGTTCATCGCGATCATCAGCTTCGTCTGCTCGATCGGCAACGTTCCCTTGGCCGCAGCGCTGTGGCATGGGGGAATCAGCTTCGGCGGGGTGGTGAGCTTCATCTTCGCCGACCTGATTGCCATGCCCTTGCTACTGATCTACCGCAAGTTCTACGGCGGGCACCTGGCCCTGCGCCTGCTCGCGGTGTTCTGGGCGGTCATGGCCGCGGCTGGCCTTGCCACCGAGGCGATCTTCACCGCGGCGGGCATCGTGCCGACCGTCCGGCCGCTGCGGGTCGTGCCCGAGCACGTCTCGCTCGACTACACCACGGTGTTGAACATCGTGTTCCTGGTCGTCTTCACGGTGCTCTACTGGGCCTACCGAAACCGCGAGCGTCTCGGTGGCGGGACCGGCTATGCCATCGACCCGGTGTGCGGCATGCAAGTCGAGCGGGCCAACGCCCCGGCTACTGCCACCTTCGCGGCGCAGCGGTTCTTCTTCTGCTCGGACCGCTGCGCCAGCCGCTTCGGCACCGACCCCGCCCGCTTCGTCACCGCGGCCGAGGCTCCCGAGCCGATGGAGGGTCATTCCGATCGGGAGACGGAGCCCGTCGGTGAGCCTCCGGATCCTCAATCTGGGCGTCCCTGAGCCCTGCGATGCCCATCGGTACCGACGCACGTATCGAGCTGGCGACGACTGGCATTCGCCAGCTTGACGGATCCCGCCAACGCGGCGGGCGGAATCGAACGCTACACGACGCCAGGACTGCTACTATCACTCGTCGTAGTTCCAGTGGGAAGGAGCATCACATGCCTGAGGTCCTCGGCCTGGTCATCCCGTTGCCGCTTTACGTATTGGCCTGCCCGGTAGGGATGGGGGTGATGATGTGGCTCATGATGCGTGGCGGCCGCCACAACCAGCAGACGGGACAGCCCCCCATGCCCATGGGTTCCCCGTTCGACCAGACGATGGACCGGGAGACCGAGCTGGCCCGCATGCGAGCCGAGATCGACCAGCTCCGCGCCGCCCAGGCTGAAGGTGACAACAGCCCGAGCGTTGGACACCTGTGAGCCTCTTCCTACAGCAGTCGTCGCGGTGGGCGGTGTGGCCGTAGCCATGCACGCGTTGCACGTCTGCCGATACGGCGGTGCGGGTATCCCATGATGCAGATGACCCAATCGTGCTTGTCCCGCCACGAGCCGACCATTCCGGACTAGCCGGATCTCGCACCCGAACTGCCTTGAGCACACTCCAAGCTGGCCGGTACTTTTTGCGTTCATGACGGACGGGGGGAGCGTCAGGTACACCCGGCACGGGGGATCTGGGCCGTCGAGGTGGGCGGGGCGCTGGAGGTCGCCTGGCGCTGGCTGGTGACGACCTACGCCCGGTCGAAACGCCGACGTCTTCACCCTCGATGGCTTCCAGCATATTCTCCGGCTCTCCGGCTCAATCCCCGATCGTGGGCGGTCGAGCTAGCGTGAACGCGGTAGAGAGGATCGATCGGCGTTGTCAGTGTTGCGACCCTTCGGGGAGCTCGAATCAGCGGTCATGGACCGCATGTGGGCGGCAAACGGGCCCGTCTCGGTGCGCGAGGTGCTCGACGACCTGCGCGGTGACCGCACTTTGGCCTACACCACGGTGATGACGGTCATGGACAACCTGTACCGCAAGGGCTGGCTGACTCGGGAGAGAGAGGGCCGCGCCTACCGGTACCGGCCGTCGGCATCGCGGGAAGTCCACGCCGCCCGGCTCATGAGCCAGGCGTTCACCGAGGGTGGCGACCCGGCGGCTACCTTGGTCCACTTCATCGAGGCCATGTCTCCAGACGAGGCGGCCGCGCTGCGCCAAGCGCTCAGCGAGCAGCCCGGTGTTGATCCGGGAGCCGAACAGTGATCGTGGCCCTCGTGCTTGCTGGCTACGCGGCCACTCTCGCACTGGCGGGCCCCCGGGCGCTGCGACGGAGCTCCTGGACCACACGGGCACCGCGCCTGGCGATCGGCGCTTGGCAGGCCCTCAGCGTGTCGGTCCTGTCTTCCCTGGTCCTCGCCGGATTGGCTCTGGCCGCACCTACCGCGCCATTCAGCACGAACCTGGCGGTCCTGCTTCGAATGTGCCTCATCGCCATCGAGCGGGGCTATGCCACGCCCGGTGGCGCCGGAGCAGCCCTGGCGGGGTTGGTCTTGACGACCACCGTGGCGGGTTGGAGCCTCTGGTGTTTGGCGACTGGTCTCGCGCGATCGGCCCGCGAACGGGCTCGCCATGTCCAGGCGTTGAGCCTGGTCGCCCGTGCTTCCGAGCACCCTGACACGGTTGTGTTGGACCACGGGACCCCGGCCGCCTACTGCCTGTCAGGCCGTCACCGACGCGTGGTGCTCACCTCCGCTGCGCTGGCTGCCCTAGACAAGCCCCAACTGCGAGCCGTGCTGGCCCATGAGGAGGCGCACCTTGCCGGCCATCACCACCTCGTGGTCGCCGCAGCCGCCGCGTTGCATCGGGCATTTCCCCGCGTGCCTCTCTTCGTCCAGGCGCACAGGGAGATCGCCCGCTTGGTCGAGTTGGTAGCCGACGATGTCGCTGCCCGCCGCCACGGTCGGTTTCCCGTGGCAGCTGCCATGGTCACCATGGCAGCCGGCCAAGCGCCGAGCGTCGCCCTGTCTGCAGGAGGTGCAGGGGCGCTCGAGCGAGTTCGACGCCTGGTCGGCCCCGCGCACCCGCTCGGTCCCGGTGCGCTACTGGCCAGCTTCGCCATCGTCGTCGCCCTCCTCTTCGCTCCCATGCTGGCCGCCGCCAGCCCGGCGCTCGCGGCCGCGCGCATACCGGGCTTCCCGGCTGCCACCGCGATCTCCCGAGCGGCAATGGGTCCGAACTGCCACGACCCTGGCATGGCGGCTCGGCCACCACGCTGACAGCGCTAGCGCCAAGGGCGACCTGGTCGGCGTCGCGGGGACCAGCTACTATCTTCTTTAGTAGTTCGGTGTCGTCCTGATCGGGGGTGCCTGTTGCCTGCAATCCGTCTCACCACCGCGGTGATCGGCGCCTTCGTGGTCGCTGGCGTCGCGCTGCTCGGCTCGTGGCGAGCGCCGGTCGTGCTCGCCGGTGGACGGACGACGGGGTCGCGCCGCTACGGTCCGGGCTTCGTCACCCGCAGCCATCGGGGACGCCATGGTGCTCGGTCCGGTCATCGGCATCGGGACGATGTGGCGTACCAGCCGCTGCTCATAGGCGCGTCGCAGCGATGACTGCTCTCGGGGCCAACCAGAGCAGGCGGGTATCGCTGCGGGCGAGCCTCGCCGAGGTGCTCGGTTCTCCCGGCCGGCGGCTCGGGTTCGTCCTGGTCGCAGCCGGGGTGGGCCTGCTCTACACGATCCTGCTGCCCTTCGACTACACCCAGCGCTTCGAACTGGCCAACTGGGGCTATTTGGACGCCTATCTCGTGGCGTGGAGCATCCTCCTCGGCCTCGCCATGGGTCTGGTGGTGATCGTCCAGGTGTACGCCATGCGCCGGGTAGCCGCAACGCGCGCTTCCGCCGGTGCCACCGGCGGCCTCGCCTTCGTGGTCAGCATGCTGACGAGCTGCCTGTGCTGCACCCCGGTCGTCCCCACCTTCCTCGCCTTCGTCGGCGTGTCGGGCGTCGGCCTCTACTCGGCGACCGGCGTCCTCCAGCACTTCTTCGCCGTCCACCAGACCGAGTTCTTCGCCTCCAGCCTGGCCCTGCTCGCCGCCACGGCGTGGTGGGGTCTGCGAAAAGTCGGTCGTGCCGCGTGTCTCTCCGGGGAGGGCTGTGGGGTGGACGGTCCCATCGAGAACCACGGGCACCCCGCCAGCCAAGAAGGCTCGACCACCGAGCCGGACAGCCCGGTCCGGGTGTAGGAGAGGAGCGATGCGATGAGCCAGACCCACCGGGCCCGCCAGAGCGGCTCGAACCGCTCGAAGCGCAAGGCCGCCGAGGCGGCCGCCAGGCGCCGCCGCCGCTGGGGCGTTGGTGCCACCGGCTTGGCCGCCCTCGTGGTCGCCGGCGTAATCCTCGCGCTGCATTTCGCCAGTCAGCCCACCCGATCAGCCAGCACGACGGCGAGCGCCACGGGTCCCGCTGTGGGACACGTTGCGCCGAACGGCGCGTTCACCACCCTTGCCGGCACGACAGCGAGCATTGCCTCTCTGCGAGGCCACCCGACGCTGGTGTGGCTCGTGACCACCTGGTGTACCTCGTGCCAGGCCGGGACGCAGCTCCTTGCGCAGAACATCGGAAAGCTCCAAGCCGACGGTGTCCGGGTGGTGGAGATCGAGCTCTATCAGGACCTCGGCCAGGCCGGGCCTTCCATAGGCAGCTTTGCCAGGACGTATGCCGGAGCCGAGGCCACCAACCCCGACTGGAGCTGGGGCGTCTCCTCGGCCGCGCTTACCCATACCTACGATCCCCAGAGCGGCCTTGAGATCTACTACCTGCTCAACGCCAATGGCCAAGTGACCTACGTCGACTCCCCGCTCGTGTCGACGATGCCCCAGCTGCTACAGGCTGCTGGGCGGCTCCGGTGAGCGCCGACGACGCCACCCACCAGCCCGACCCGGTCGGAGAAACGCGGCGTGGCACACTGAGACCGAGGCATCGCGGACGGTGGCTTGCCGGTGTGCTGAGCGTCGCAGTGGTCGCCGGGTTCGTTGTACGGCTCGCGACCATTGGCACCCCTGGCTCGTCCGTCGTGCGGCCAGCGTCGCGTACGACGTCATCTGCGGGTGCTTCGAAGGCTGCGAGAAGTTCGACAGGTGCCACGACGAATCTCGCGCCAAACGGCGTGTTCACGACGCTGGACGCCAACGCGGCGGCTGTGACGAAGCTGCGCGGAAGGGACAGGACCATCACGGCGCTTCGGGGCAAGCCGGTGCTCCTGTGGTTCTTGGTCACGAGCTGTTCGACGTGCGCCGCGAGCGCACCGGTCATTGCTAAGGCGCTGCCCAGCTTGGAGGCTGACGGTGTCCACGTGGTCGGCCTCGACCTCTACGGCGACATCCCACCAACCCAGCAGGGATGGGGCCAGCTTGCCGCGTGGGCGGCCAACAATGCCGGGCCTGCGTGGTCCAGCGCTGACTGGACCTGGGGCATGGCCTCCAAGGCCCTCAGCCTGGCCTACGACCCGAGCGGCAACCCAGACGTGTACTTCCTGATCGGTCCCCGCGGCCATCTCCGCTACCAAGACAGTGTGCCGGTATCGACCATGGGGCAGCTCCTCGCCGCCGCGGCACACATGACCGGGCACACGGTCAGCGCAGATCCTCCGGCCAGGCCGACGAGCACCACGGCGCCCACCCTGCCATGACGCCTACAGGAGGCCGATACTGATGGCACCGCTTCCCCGTCTGTGCCGCCGGGTATCGGCTGGTCGCCGTCGACGGATATCGTTCGCCGCGGTCCTGGTCGCCTCGGCCTGGTGTTGGCAGCGTGCGGCGCGGCAGCGCCGACTGGCCTCAAGGACCCGACCGCACGAGCTTCGACCACGACCATGATCGAGTACGTCGGCGGTCACTGGGTGCCGTTCATCTCCGCCAAGGCCTTGAGCGCGACCGAGTGGAACGTGGTCGACGCTTACGCCACCTTCAGCTCAGCAGTGCTCGCGGTCTACTCCACGCGCTCGGTCGCCCCGCTCGCCACGGTCGTGTCCGCGCAGTCCAAGGTGACCGCCATGTTCGCCCGGGACCTCGCAACCGGGACCGATCCCGAGGCGCTCTACACGAAGGCGACTGTCGAGTCGGTAGCGATCCGCGGCTGCCGGGCCAAGCTCAACCTCGAGCTGTACTACCCGGGCGGGCGGAGCCTGCACTACGTCTCGTCGTGGGTACGGCCATTTGACCGGGCCACCCTCGCCCACGCGCACGCCAAGCACCAGGTGCCCGGCCGGGCATCACCCCCCGGCACGAGCCTTGCCGCCTTGGCGGCGACCCAATACGCACCGTGGCAGTTCGTCGGCGACAACCGGGTCGGAGGGGTGGACACGCCCTGCGGTATCTGACGCGTGGTGAGCACGGATCGGCTATTCCCCAGCGACGGGTTGCTCTCCGTCAACACGGACGCGCCGGGAGAGACACAAGCCTCCGACCGGCGCACTACCCGGCGTTGACAGACGGTTCGGAGTACTGCGAGATCG
>JAKARG010000156.1 GCA_021819345.1 Actinomycetes bacterium
CGAGACGTCGTGCTCGGCTCCGGGCTCCATCGGCGGCGGCGGCGTCGCGTAGCCCCTCCTCCAGGCGACGAACTGCTCCCGGCCGTGGCGGGCTTCGGTCTCGGCCTTGTCCAGCCCGGTGAGCGCGCCGTAGTGCCGCTCGTTCAGCCGCCAGTGGCGCTCGACCGGCAGCCACGAGCGCCCGAGCTGCTCGAGGATCAGGTTGGCGCTGCGGATGGCGCGAGTGAGGACCGAGGTGAAGACCAGGTCCGGCTCGACACCCGCCGCGGCGAGCAGGAGCCCGGCGTCACGAGCTTCTTGTTCACCCCCCGGCGACAGGTCCACGTCCCACCAGCCGGTGAAGCGGTTGTCCAGGTTCCAGAGGCTCTCGCCGTGGCGAACGAGCACTAGCTTCCCCATGGTCCGAGGCTAGCCGGGCGTCTGGTCTCGACCGACACACCGAAGTTTCTCGAGTCGATCCCACTCGAGTTCGCTACCATGGTTCATGCGGGCCCACCCGGGCCCGCCCCGCCCAACCGGGACCCACCGCCACAACCCCACGGAGGCCTCAACCATGCCCAAGGCCGTCGGAATCGACCTCGGCACCACCAACTCGGTCGTCAGCGTCCTCGAGGCCGGCGAGCCGACCGTGATCCCCAACGCCGAAGGAGCCCGTACCACGCCCTCGGTGGTCGCCTTCTCGAAGTCCGACGAGGTCCTCGTCGGAGAGGTCGCCAAGCGCCAGGCGATCACCAACCCCGACCGCACGATCCGCTCGGTCAAACGCCACATGGGTGACAACTCCTGGCACATAGACATCGACGGCAAGAAGTACAGCCCACAGGAGATCTCCGCCCGGATCCTCCAGAAGTTGAAGCGCGACGCAGAGAGCTACCTCGGCGACTCGGTCGCCCAGGCGGTCATCACGGTCCCTGCCTACTTCGACGACGCGCAGCGGACCGCGACCAAGGAGGCCGGCCAGATCGCCGGACTGGAGGTGCTCCGGATCATCAACGAGCCCACCGCCGCGGCGCTCGCCTACGGGCTGGACAAGGAGGAAGACCAGACGGTGCTGGTCTTCGACCTCGGGGGAGGCACCTTCGACGTGTCGGTGCTCGAGATCTCTGAGGGCATCTTCCAGGTGAAGTCGACCAGCGGCAACACCCACCTCGGCGGCGACGACTGGGACCAGAGGGTCATCGACTGGTTGGTGAAGAGCTTCAAGGACACCGAGGGAGTCGACCTGGCCGCCGACAAGATGGCCGTCCAGCGGCTGAAGGAAGCTGCCGAGAAGGCCAAGATCGAGCTGTCGTCGGTGCAAGAGACCACGATCAACCTCCCCTTCATCACCGCGACGAGCGAGGGGCCCAAGCACCTCGACCTGAAGCTGACCCGCGCGAAGTTCCAGGAGCTCACCGCCGACTTGGTGGAGGCCTGTCGCGGGCCGTTCGAGCAGGCGATCAAGGACGCCGGGCTCACCAAGGAGAAGATCGACCACGTCGTGCTCGTCGGCGGGTCCACCCGGATGCCTGCGGTCCAGGACCTGGTGCACGCGATGACCGGGAAGGACCCGCACAAGGGGGTCAACCCCGACGAGGTCGTCGCCGTCGGCGCCGCGATCCAAGCCGGGGTGCTGAAGGGCGAGGTCAAAGACGTCCTGCTCCTCGACGTGACCCCGCTGTCGCTCGGGATCGAGACCAAGGGTGGGGTGATGACCAAGCTGATCGAGCGCAACACCACCATCCCGACCAAGCGCTCGGAGACCTTCACCACCGCCGAGGACGGCCAGCCGTCGGTCGAGATCCACGTCCTGCAGGGGGAGCGGGAGATGTCGATGTACAACAAGACCCTCGGCAAGTTCCAGCTGGTCGACCTCCCACCCGCTCCTCGCGGCGTGCCCCAGATCGAGGTCACCTTCGATATCGACGCCAACGGGATCGTCCACGTCTCGGCCAAGGACCGGGCGACGGGCAAGGAGCAGTCGATGACGATCACGGGCCAGTCGTCGCTCAACAAGGACGAGATCGAGCGGATGGTCCGTGACGCCGAGTCCCACGCGGCCGACGATCGCCGCCGGAGGGAGGAGGCCGAGGTCCGCAACCAGGCCGACAGCCTCGTGTACCAGACCCAGAAGATGCTGAAGGACCAGGCTTCTAGCTTCTCGGGCGCAGAGAAGGAGACTGTCGAGGCCGACTTGAAGAGCCTGGAGGAGGCGCTCACCGGCAGCGACCTGGAGACGATCAAGACCGCCACCGAGAAGCTGGCCTCGGGAGTCCAGGAACTGGGCAAGAAGCTCTACGAAGCGGCAGCCAGCTCATCGGCTGCCGGCGGGACCGGACCGGAGGCCCCGGCCACCGACGACGAGGTCGTCGACGCCGAGATAGTCGACGAGGGCCAGGGATCGTGAGCGAAGGGACCACTTCCCCCTCGGGGGGGGCGGAGGCGGTAGAGCGCGAGCCGGCCGTCCACCAGCCCTTCGGGGGTGAGCCGGCGCCGGAGGGATCGGAGGGATCCGGTCCCGACCGGGCTGCCGGCGGACGGCCGCGCATCGACGCCGACGAGACCGGCGAGGAGCCCCGGGCCGGCGATGAGCCGCAGGCCGGCGGGGAGCCCCAGGTTGGCGATGAGCCGCAGGCCGGCGGGGAGCCCCAGGTTGGCGATGAGCCGGGGTCGGCCTCCGAGGAGGACCTGCTCGCACGGGCGCTCGGAGAGCGGGACGACTACCTGGACGCTCTTCGCCACCTCCAGGCCGACTTCGAGAACTACCGCAAGCGGGTCGCCAAACAGCAGGCCGAGCTGACGGCGAGGGCGGCAGAGTCGCTCGTCGAGAAGCTGCTCCCTGCCCTCGACGTCGCGGACCTCGCTGTCGCCCACGGCGCCGGGGGCGAGGTGGAGCAGGTCTGGAAGGCGTTGCTCGACGCCCTGGAACGGGAAGGCCTCGAGCGCATCGATCCCGTCGGCGGTGGGGGCTTCGACCCCTCGCTGCACGACGCCGTGGCCCACGAGGAGGGAGACGGGTCGGTCCAGGAGGTCGCCGAGGTCCTCCGCGCCGGCTATTCCTGGAAGGGCCGGGTCCTGCGTCCCGCCATGGTGAAGGTGCGGGGGTGATCCCCGGTGGCCCCACAGCGTGAGTGGTTCGAGAAGGACTACTACCAGGTCCTCGGGGTCCCCTCCTCGGCGAGCGCCAAGGAGATCGGCAAGAAGTACCGGGAGCTCGCCAAGCAGTACCACCCCGACGCCCACCCCGGCTCCGAGGAGCGCTTCAAGGAGATCTCGGCGGCCTACAACGTGCTCGGTGACGCCGAGCGTCGCGAGGAGTACGACGAGGTCCGCCGGGCAACGGCGGTCGGCAACCCCTTCGCCCGGACGGCGAGCACCTCGGCACCTGGCGGCGGCCCCGGGGGCTTCCACGTCGACGACCTCTCGGACCTGATCGGCAACATCTTCAGCCGTAACGGCCGCCGCAGCGGGACTGTGGGGGCTCCGACGGGCGGGCCCCAGAGGGGGGCGGACCTCGAGGCCTCGCTCAACCTCTCGTTCCTCGACGCAGTGCACGGTGTCACCACGACGGTGAACCTGACCGGCGAGGTTCCCTGCGCCAGCTGCGGGGGCAGCGGGGCGGCCGCTGGTTCGCGGCCGATGACCTGCGCCAGCTGTAGCGGAACGGGGGTGATCGACGACAACCAGGGGATGTTCAGCTTCAGCCGGACCTGCCCGGTCTGCAACGGGTCCGGCAGGATCGTCGAGAAGCCGTGCCCGACCTGTGCCGGCTCGGGCACGCAGACCCGGGCTCGGCAGGTGAAGGTCCGGGTCCCTGCCGGGGTGGAAGACGGTCAGCGCATCCGGCTGAAGAGCCGGGGTGGAGCCGGTCGAAGTGGTGGCCCGGCGGGTGACCTGTACGTGACCGTCCACGTGGGCCCCCACCCGGTGTTCACCCGCCGGGGGAAGGACCTGCTCGTCACCGTCCCGGTGACCTACCCGGAGGCCGTGCTCGGCGCCGAGATCTCGGTGCCGACCCTCGAGCGTCCGGTGACGCTCAAGGTCCCCGCCGGCAGCCGCTCGGGCCGCACCTTGCGGCTGCGCGGACGGGGGGTGCCGGCCCGAAGCGGAGCCGGCGACCTGCTCGTCACGCTCGAGGTGGCGGTGCCCCTCGAGCCGAGCCCCGAGCAGACCGACCTCGTGCGCTCGCTGGCCTCGGTCAGCGACGGGGAGGCCCTGAGGGCCGCTCGCTTCGCCGGGAGCTCCTCGTGAGCCAGGACCGCCTCGAGCACCCGTCGGGGGCCGACGGCCTGCCTCAGGCATCGCCTGCCCGCCGCGCGGTGTACGTCATCTCGGTCGCAGCGGAGCTTGCCGGCGTGCACCCCCAGACGCTGCGGATCTACGAGCGCAAGGGCCTGCTGGAGCCGGCGCGCACCGTCGGCGGCAGCCGGCGCTACAGCGAGCACGACATCGCCGTGCTGCGCCGGATACTCGAGCTCACCGATACCGGCCTCAACCTCGAGGGCGTGAAGCGGGTCATGGAGCTCGAGGCCGAGGTCCGCCGACTCCGGGAGGAGCTCGCCCGTTCCGAGCAGCAGGCTCGGGAGGCAGTTGCTCGCACCCACCGGCAGTACCGCCGTGAGCTCGTGCCGGTGCGCAACTCTCCGCAGCGGTGGGTCCCGGGCGGCCGCCCGGCGAGCTGACCCATCGGTGTCGAGGTGGGAATAGCCGCCTTCCGGGTGAAGTTGATACGATCACACTCAAGTTTTTGGAGCTGACCAATCGTGTCCCTCGACCCCAACCGCTGGACCCTGAAGACCAACGAGGCGGTGCAGTCGGCGCTCGGCGCTGCTCGTAGCGCCAACCACGCGGAAGCGACGCCCGACCATCTCCTCGCCGCCATGCTCGGCCAACAAGAGACGGTCACCCTGCCGACCCTGGAGAAGCTCGGCATCGCCCCCCTCGCCCTGCGCAACCGCATAGCCGATGCGCTTGCCAAGCTGCCTCGCAGCTTCGGGGGCCAGGAGGCGGGTATCGGCCGCGGACTGCGGGACCTGTTGGAGCGCGCCGACGTCGAGCGCGCCGGGCTCGGCGACGAGTACCTCTCCGTCGAGCACCTGCTCGTCGCGCTGTCCGAGCGGATCGGCGTCGACCGCGAGGACTTGCTCGGCGCGCTGCGCGCGGTTCGGGGCAGCCACCGGGTCACGAGCGCCGACCCCGAGGCGCAGTTCCAGGCACTGGAGAAGTACGGCAGGGACCTGACCCGCCTCGCCCGGGAGCAGAAGATCGACCCCGTGATCGGGCGGGACGAGGAGATCCGCCGGGTCGTCCAGGTCCTCTCCCGGCGCACCAAGAACAACCCGGTCCTGATCGGCGAGCCCGGGGTGGGCAAGACTGCGATCGTCGAGGGGCTCGCTCGCAGGATCGTCGCCGGCGATGTCCCCGAGAGCCTGCGCAACAAGCGCCTGATCGCCCTCGACCTGTCGAGCATGGTCGCCGGCGCCAAGTACCGCGGCGAGTTCGAGGAGCGCCTGAAGGCGGTCCTCCGGGAGATCACCGACTCCGACGGTGAGGTCGTGACCTTCGTCGACGAGCTGCACACCATCGTCGGTGCCGGCGCAGCCGAAGGGGCGATGGACGCCGGCAACATGATCAAGCCGATGCTCGCTCGCGGTGAGCTGCGCCTGATCGGTGCCACCACCTTGGACGAGTACCGCAAGTACATCGAGAAGGACCCGGCTCTCGAGCGGCGCTTCCAGCAGGTCTACGTCGGCGAGCCGACGGTGGCCGACGCCATCGCCATCCTGCGCGGGCTGAAGGAGCGCTACGAGGTCCACCACGGAGTCCGGATCCAAGACGCCGCCCTCGTGGCCGCGGCCGTGCTCTCGGACCGCTACATCACCGGCAGGTTCCTGCCCGACAAGGCGATCGACCTGGTCGACGAGGCGGCCAGCCGGCTGCGGATCGAGATCGACTCCAAGCCGACCGAGATCGACGTGGTCGACCGGCGCATCGCCCAGCTCGAGATCGAGCGCCTCGCCCTGGAGAAGGAGACCGATGCGGCTTCGAGGGAGCGGCTTGCCAAGCTCGACGAGGAGCTCGCCAACCTCCGGGAGTCCTCCGCTGCGCTCACCACCCGTTGGCAGAACGAGAAGGACGCGATCGCAAGGATCAGCTCCTTGCAGGAGGAGCTGGAGACGAGGCGCAACGAAGCCGCTCGCTACGAGCGCGACGGTGACCTCGGTCGAGCCTCGGAGATCCGCTACGGGCTGGTGCCGGGCCTCGAGCGTCAGGTGGCCGAGGCCACCGAGCGGTTGGCCGAGCTGCAGCGGGAGACCAAGATGCTCAAGCAGGAGGTCGACGAGGAGGACGTCGCCGAGGTCGTCTCCAAGTGGACCGGGGTCCCCGTGACCCGGCTGCTCGAGGGCGAGCTGGCCAAGCTCGTCCGGATGGAGGACGTCTTGCACCAGCGGGTGGTCGGGCAGGACGAGGCCGTGCGGGCGGTCGCCAACGCCATCCGCCGCTCGCGCAGCGGTCTGTCGGACCCCGACCGGCCGATCGGCAGCTTCCTGTTCCTCGGTCCGACCGGTGTCGGCAAGACCGAGCTCGCCCGTACGCTCGCCGACTTCCTCTTCGACGACCCCCGCTCGATGGTTCGCATCGACATGAGCGAGTACATGGAGAAGCACTCCGTCGCCCGTCTGGTCGGCGCCCCGCCGGGCTACGTCGGCTACGACGAGGGCGGCCAGCTCACCGAGGCGGTACGCCGGCGCCCTTACGCCGTGGTGCTGCTCGACGAGATCGAGAAGGCACATCCCGACGTGTCGAACCTGCTGCTGCAGGTGCTCGACGACGGCCGACTGACCGACGGCCAGGGCCGGACCGTCAACTTCACCAACACCGTTCTCATCATGACCTCCAACCACCAGGGGGAGCTGGCGAGCGCGTTCCGCCCGGAGCTGCTCAACCGGATCGACGAGATCGTCCGCTTCCGTGCCCTCACCGAGGGTGACATGGAGGCGGTCGTCGACATCCAGCTGCGCGCCCTCGCCGATCGCCTCGGCGCCCGGCGGCTCGCGCTGGAGGTCACCCCGGCGGCTCGGGCCTGGCTCGCAGCTCGCGGCTACGACCCGGCCTTCGGCGCCCGCCCGCTCAGGCGCCTGATCCAGCGGGAGGTGGGCGACCGCCTCGCCCTCGCCCTGCTCGGGGGCAAGTACCCCGAGGGCGCCACGGTGGTCGTCGACGCCCCTGCCGGCACGACCGGCGAGCTGGAGCTGCGATGACCACGCAGCCCGCTTCGTTCCACAGCCAACTCTCA
>JAKARG010000157.1 GCA_021819345.1 Actinomycetes bacterium
GGCGCTGCTCGCCGCCCCCGTCGCCTGCTTGTTCGTGCTCCGCCTCCGGGCCATGAGCCCTCAGGTGATCCCCGACCCGGCGCTGACCAGCGTGTTCCTCTGGGACCCCCGAGACCTGGTGGTCCGCTACGCACCGCAGGTGCTCTCGCCGGCGCTGCGCGCCTACATCGGTCCGAGGGCCGCCTACTTGCGCTGGGGCACCCGGGCGGGCTTCCTCGTGCCCGGACGCCTCGCCTACCTCGCGCTCGGGACCCTGCCGGGCTTCTTCGGCTTCCGCTACGCGCTCGCCCTGGTCGCGACCGTCCCGAGCTACCTCCTCGCCAAGCGCACCTGGGGAGCCTGGGCGGGGGCGCTGGCGGTCGTCGCAGTCATGGCGTGCCCGGTGGTGGTCTCGGCCTGGGGCACCGACTTCCCCGACTCTGCGGCCCTCTCCTACCTGCTCGGCGGTACGGCCTGCCTGCTGATGCCCTCCCGGTCCGTCGCCTCCCGGCGCGCCTGGAAGGTTGTTGCCGCATCGCTGCTCGCCGCGTCGGTCTGGGCGCTCGCCACCGTGGCGGTCCTGCTGGCGGTGCTCCTCGTAGTCTGGGCGCTCGCCGAGCTCGCCACCGGGGCCGGACGGCGCCTCGTCGAGGAGGTCGGCCTGCTCGCTGGGGGGGCGGCGGCGACCACCTTGGCGCTGTCGGTCGGCTCGTGGGCGCTGCTCGGCCGCTTCGACTTCGAGCTGCCGACGCTGCGGGCGTTGCTGTTCCTCGACACACCTGCACAGGAGCTGCTGTGGCACTCGACCAACCCGGCTTGGGCCCCCTATGACGTCTACCTGCTCGTGCTCCCCGCAGTGGTCGTCGCCTGGGCGCTCACGGTCCTGCTTCGCCGCCGGCGGGTAGAGCGTCTGACCGTGCTCGTCGGTGCCGTCGCCACCGGCCAGCTCGCGCTCGCCTGCTACCTGCAGTTCCTCGGCTCGGTCCAGATCCTGGAGGACCACTACCTCTCCTCGACCATCTGGGCGGCCTCGCTGCTCACCCTCGTCGCGGTCGCCGCCGAGATCGCCCGACCCTTCTCCCACCGTCCGCTGTGGCGTTGGGCGCCGGCGGCAGCCGTCGTGATCGTGACCCTGGCAGTCGAGGCCCTGCCGACACCGCCCGAGATGCGCTGGGGGCCCTTCGGGTACCTGCTCGTCGGCTTCGTCGCGATCGCCACCCTCGCCGGGTACGCCGCCTCACGCCCGGGAGCCCGGGTCGTGGCGCTTGCGGCCGTGCTCGCCGGCCTGCTCGTGCTCACGGTCACCCCGTCACCGACGCTCCCGGTCCTCCAGGGCACGGTCCCCGATCCCTACCCCTCCTACGCCGGGACGCTCGGCGGCCCCGCCGGCCGCCTGGTCGACGTCTACCTCCTCGAGCACCAGGTCCGTGAGTGGGTGCCGAACGCGACCTACCTCGGCGAGCAGCTGGTCACCTGCCGCTCCTCGACCCGTAGCCTCCTCCAGCTGTACCTGATCGGAATGTTCCACGCCGGGATCAACCTCGTCCCCGGCACCTGTCCGCGCGTCGGGCCCGGGGTCCGCCGGGAGATCGCCGACCGCAAGGCCGCCCAGCTGCTCGTGATCAGCACCCGCCCGATCCACCTCGACGAGCTCCTCGGCCGCCTCGCGCCGCTCGGCCCCCGGGTGGCGAAGCGGGGGCACCTCGAGGAGGGCAAGGTGGGCTGCTGGCTGTGGTTGATCGACTTCCCCCGCTACCTCGGCTCACGAGCGATCTGAGGACCCGAGGGCGCCATACCCAGGGAGGAGAGCCTCTTGCGGGGACGACGCCCCGTCCACCCGGTGCGGGCGAGAGGACTTGAACCTCCACCCCTCTCGGGACCAGGACCTAAACCTGGCGCGTCTGCCGATTTCGCCACGCCCGCTCCGGGTCGCACTCTAGCGTCCACCCGGGCACAGCGACCCGGCGGCCGGTACGATCGGCTACGTGTCGGCTGAAGGGTTCCATCCTCCGATAGAGGAGTACCTGGAAGCCGTGCACGAGCTCGAGGAGGAGGGAACGCCGGCCATCCAGGCCCGACTGGTCGAGCGGCTCGACCATTCCGCGCCGGCGGTCTCGGAGATGGTCCGCAGGCTGCGCGACTCGGGCTACCTCGAGGCCGACGGTCGGACGCTGACGCTCACCCCGGCCGGGCGGTCGCTCGCCGAGAGCGTCGTGCGCAAGCACCGCCTGGCCGAGCGGCTGCTCACCGACGTGATCGGGTTGCCCTGGGCTGGCGCCCACGTGGAGGCCTGCCGCTGGGAGCACGTCATCTCCGACGACGTCGCCCAGCGCCTGGAGGTGCTCCTCGGCCACCCGACGACCTGCCCGCACGGGAACCCGATCCCGGGCACCGGTCCCGACCTCCGCCACCTCACGCCGCTGGCGGACGCGCGCCCCGGTGACCGGGTACGCCTGGAGCGGGTGACCGAGCAGGTCGAGATCGACGGGGCGGCTCTGTCGTACCTCTCGGAGCACGGCTGGGTCCCCGGCGCCGAGGCGGTGGTCTCCTCCCGCGCCCCCGACGGGACCCTCACCCTGAGCGTCGAGCCGGATGGCCGGGGCATGGCCCTGTCCCCCACCCTCGCCCAGCAGCTGCACGTGGCGGCCGCCGAGCAGGCGGGGCGCGCTTGAAGCTGTTCATCTCCTCCGACATGGAGGGCACCGCCGGGGTGGTCGACTGGGACCAGGTGCGACCCGGCTCGCCGGCCTACGCCGCCGCGGTGGAGCTGCTCCTCGGCGAGGTCAACGCAGCCATCGAGGGCGCAGTGGCGGCCGGGGTGACCGAGGTGCTGGTCAACGACTCCCACGGCCGGATGGCCAACCTCCCTCCGGGAGGTCTCGCAGGCAGGGCCCGCTACCTCTCGGGGAGCTACAAACCGCTCTACATGATGCAGGGCCTCGACGGCAGCTTCGACGCAGCGATGTTCGTCTCCTACCACGGGTCGATGTCCTCGCGAGCTTCGACGCTCGGCCACACCTACCACCCCGCAGCGTTCGCCGAGGTGGCCCTGAACGGGTCGGTGGTCGGCGAGGCCGGTATCAACTGCCTGGTCGCCCAGGCACACGCAGTGCCGGTGGTGCTCGTCACCGGCGACGACACCACCGCAGAGGAGATCCGCTCCGCATCGCCGGGGACCCGAGCGGCGGTGGTGAAGCACTCGGTCTCCCGCCTGGCCGCCGAATCGCTGCACCCGGCGGACGCCTGCGAGCTGATCCGGGCCGAGGCCGCCGCCGCTATCCGAGAGCTCGGGTCGTCCCGGCCACCGGCGATCGAGCTCCCCGCCACCCTCGCCATCCGCTTCCACAACTGCGACTACGCCGAGGTCGCGTCGCGGGTCGCGGGGGTCAGCCGAACCGGCGACCTCTCCGCCGAGATCTCCGACGCCGATCCCGGCAGGCTCTACACCACCTTCGTCACCGCGGTGCTGCTCTGCCGGGGGCTCGTCGGGGAGTAGCGCGCCGGGGATTAGCGCGCCGGGGCAGCGACCGCGGGGCTCAGATCGCCGGCGTCTCGGGCCGGAGCCCCTCGTCGACGACCCGTCGGGCCACGACGTCCATCCTCACCCGTTCGTTCATCGCCGACTGCTGGACCCAGGTGAACGCCTCGTGCTCGGCCATCCCGCACTCGTCCATCAAGACCCCCTTGGCCCGCTCGACGAGCTTGCGGACCTCCAGGCGCTCCTCCAGGTTGCGCACCTGCTCCTCGAGGGCGGTCATCTCCTGGAAGCGCCCGAGGGCGATGTCGATCGCCGGCAGCAGCTCCGCCTTCTGGAACGGCTTGACCAGGTAGGCGAGAGCCCCGGCGTTGCGCGCCTGCTCGATCAGGTCCCGCTGGCTGAAGGCGGTGAGGATGAGCACCGCCGACAGCCTCCCGGCGGTGATCTCCCGGGCGGCGCTGAGCCCGTCCATCCCGGGCATCTTGATGTCGAGGATGGCGAGGTCGGGTCGATGCTGGCGGACCAGCTCGACCGCCTCGTCCCCCCGTCCGGCCTCGCCGACCACGGAGTAGCCCTCCTCCTCCAGGATCTCCCTCAGGTCGAGACGGACGATGGCCTCGTCCTCGGCTATCACGACTCGCACGACCATCTACTGCTCTCCTTCGCTCTCGTCTGAAGGGAAGGGTGGGTGGAAGGAAGGAAAAGCGGGTGGAGGGCCCCAGTCCGAGCGATGCTCTCGCCGGCTCAGCTCCCCCCAGCATCGTCGGCGAGGAGGCGGTCGAGCAACTCGTCCTGACTGGAGCGCAGCGTGTCGATGCTCGCGAGGAGGTTCCGCCGGGCCCGATCGAGCGCGTCGACGTGGCGCTGGGCCTCGGAGTGCTCCCGGTGGGCGAGCGGGGTCTCGGAGACGAGCGACCGCATCCGTGCCTCCTCGGCGCTCTCGGCGAGAGCTGCCAGCTGCTCGTCGAGGACCGCGAGCTCGTCGGTTGCGGCGCGCAGGCGCTGGGCGGTGTCGAACAGCCGGCGCTCGATCAGGGCGCGAGACATGGGATCGCGATGCTACCGGGCGTCGAGGTCGAGGCCGCAGCAGCTCGCGAGGAACGCCAGCTCGTCGGCGTCGAGCTGGGCCCTCCGGCGCTGCGAGCGGGCGCCGTGGCCCACCTCGGGCTCCCGGCGGAGCAGGATCGGGCGCTCGCCGGGGGTCCCCGAGGTCGCCCACTGCAGGGCGGCGGCGAGCTTGCGGGCGTGCAGCGGGTCCACGCGGGTGTCGTTGTCGAACACCGTGAAGAGCACCGCCGGGTACGCCGCCCCCGCCTGCACGTGGTGGTAGGGCGAGTAGGACAGGAGCCAGCCGAGCTGCTCGGGGTCGACGGCGGTCCCGTACTCGTCGTTCCAGGTGGCTCCGAGCCCGAACAGCTCGTAGCGCACCATGTCGAGCAACGGGGCCGAGCAGACCACGGCGCGATAGCGCTCGGGGCTGCGGGTGAGGGCCGCCCCCACGAGCAGGCCGCCATTGGAGCCACCCATGATCGCAAGCGTGCCCGGGGTCGCCCAGCCGCCGGCGACGAGGCGGTCGGCGGCGGCCTCGAAGTCCTCGAAGACGTGGTGCTTGCGCTCTCGCATCCCGTCGCGGTGCCACCCCTCGCCCTCCTCGGAGCCGCCCCGCAGGTTGGCGACCGCCCACACCCCGCCCGCTGCCACCCAGGTGGCGGCGGCCGGGGTCCAGCTCGGGCCGAGCGCGATCCCGAACCCCCCGTAGCCGTAGAGGACGGTCGGCACCGGGGTTCCCGGCGACCGGCCGGCCGGGGCCAGGACGCTCATGCGCACCTCGGTCCCATCCGCCGAGGTGCAGGTGACCACCGACTCCTCGACCTCCGGCGGGGCGGCGGGGGCACCCGGAGCGCTCAGCACCTCGCCCAGCTGCCCGGTGGCGGGATCGAGCGGGGCGACCCGGTAGGGGCTGACCCACCCGGTCCAGCCGATCCACGCCTCGGGCCCCTCGTCGGGACGCCCGCTCAGGTCTGCGGTGACCAGCCCGGGCAGCTCCACCTGCCGCTCGAACCGTCCGTCCGAGCGGGCGTGGACCGCCACCTCCGACGCGCCGTGACGGCTGCGGACGGCCACCAGGTGCTCCCCGGCGAGGACGTAGCCCGCCAGGACCGCCCCGGGGTCCTCGGGGAGCACCTCGACCCAGCTCTCCGGCCCCGGGGATGCCGGGTCGGCACGCAGCAGCCGGCCGCGGGGGGCGTCGAGGTCGCTCCAGATCCACATCCCCCCGCGCCGGTCGAGGTGGGGCAGGGCCCGGGAGTCGGAGCCGACGAGCGCCGGCTGCCACCGGGGCACCTCGCCGGCTGCGGGGAGAGCGGCAACCCACAGGTCGTTGCGGGGCGCGGTGCCGAGCGAGACGGTGACTGCGACGTAGCGGCCGTCGGGGGAGACCTCGACGCCGAGATAGGCCGTCGGGTCGAGCTCGGGACCGAGACCGTCCTGGCCGAAGAGCAGCTCGTCGTCGGTGTCGGCGTGGCTGCGCACCTGGTGGCGGTAGAGGCGACGGTGAAAGGCCTCCTCACCCGCAGGCACCTCCCATGGGGGCAGGCGCCGGACGTAGAGGAGCTCCTCGCCGCCGGGCAACCAGGCGAGCGGGGAGTAGCGGACCCGGTCGATCGGCCCCTCGAGGCCGAAGCCGGTCTCGACGTCGATCACCCACAGGGTGCTCTCCTCGTCGCCACCGCGCGACAGCAGGTAGGCGACCCGGTCGCCCTCGATCGAAGGCGCCCAGCCGTCGAGGACCGTCGTCGCCTCGGCGTCGAGCGCGTTGGGGTCCACCAGCGTCCGGACCCCCGCCGGGTCCTCCACGACCAGCACCTGGTGGTCCTGGCCGGGAGCCCGCTCGGTCCAGAACCGGCGCTCCCCGATCACGAGCGGGGCGCTGCGGTAGCCGGGGGTGAGGGCGAGGATCGCCTCGGCGAGCCGAGCGCGCTCGGGATGCTCGGCCGCCCAGGAGGCCCACAGCTCGTCCTGGCCCGCCGACCACAGCGCCGTCTCGGGGTCTTCGGGGTCCTCCAGCCAGCGGTAGGGGTCGGCCACGACCCGGCCGCCGGCGAGGGTCTCGGCGAGCTCCAGGCGGCGAGCAGGGGGGTAGCGGTCGTCCATCCGGCCAAGCTAGCCCCGATCGGATCTCACGCCTTTCTCAGCTCCTCCCGCCACACTGGTGTCGTGCGAGTCCTCGTCGTCGACGACGAACCTGCCGTACGCCAGGCCCTCGACCGGGCGCTGCGCTTCGAGGGGTTCGAGACCGAGCTCGCCGAGGACGGGCACGCCGCTCTGATGGCACATGCGGCCCGGCCCGCCGACGCGATCGTGCTCGACGTGGCGATGCCCCGGATGGACGGCCTGGAGGTCTGCGAGCGGCTGCGCTCGGCCGGGGACGCCACCCCGGTGCTGTTGCTCACCGCCAGAGCAGCGGTGAGCGAGCGAGTGGCCGGCCTCGACGCCGGGGCCGACGACTACCTGGTCAAGCCCTTCGCCCTGGAGGAGCTGCTCGCCCGGATCCGAGCCCTGCTGCGCCGCAGCACGGCGGCGACCGACCAGGAGGTCCTGCGCTTCGACGACCTGAGCCTCGACCCTGGCACCAGGGAGGTCTATCGGGGCAGCCGGCGCATCGAGCTCCCCCGCACCGAGTTCCTGCTGCTCGAGCTGTTCTTGCGCAACCCCCGCCAGGTCCTGCCCCGGGAGGTGATCTTCGACCGGGTCTGGGGCTACGACTTCGGCGCCAACTCCAACTCCCTCGAGGTCT
>JAKARG010000158.1 GCA_021819345.1 Actinomycetes bacterium
ATCGTCGCCAGCCTGGTCACCGCAGGCGTCGGGTGAAAGCCGGTGGTGCTCGAGCCCCACAGCTCGGGTGTGCCGAGGAGCAGGAACCCGATCTCGGTCACTACGACCAGGAAGACCCCCGTCGCGGCAAGGACCTGCGAGCGGACCCGTCCCCTTCGGGCACCCCGGGACCGCTGGCGGGTGGAGCGGACCAGGGTGGCGGCCGCTAGCAGGAGGGCGGCTGCCTGGGCCGCCGGCCAGACGAAGCTGCGGTCCCTGATCGTGGCGGCCAGGCCCGGCGGCGGGGCGACCGCCTCGTGGTAGCCGAAGACGGCGAGCACGCCCGCAGCCGCCACGGCGAGGCCGGCGAAGCACCAGGCGGTCGTGCGCCGCTGCGCCTCGTGCCTCGGCCGGCGGTGGCCCCCGCCCGGGACCGGCTCGCCCGAGGGTGGCCCCCCGGTCCGGTCTCCCGAAGCGCGGCCATCGAGCTGACGCAGCGCTGCGGGCCGGATGCCGACGGCGTCGAGGACGACGTCGAGGCCGACCCCGGCGAGCAGCCCTAGCAGCAGGTCGAGGGGGATCAGCGACCGGCTCCAGAGGATCAGCCGGATGCCCGGGAGCGCGTCGATCAAGCGCGCCATGCGGCCCCACCACACGATGGCGCCGAGGAGCACGGCGGTGAGGCCGAGCCCCGCCACCCCGGGTCGCCTCCACCCGCGCAGCAGGCCGAGCACCACGAGGGCCAAGGCGGCGAGGCCGACGAAGGCCGCCGTCTCGTAGTAGTCGGCGAAGCCGAAGTACTCACTGCCGCGCAGCGGATAGCCGCTCCAGCCGGAGAAGACCAGGTTGACCGCGGTGGCGACCGGCAGGCCGTAGTAGGGGTGGCGCGACACGTGGACCGACCCGCCGAGGAGCTGTGCTCCGGGCAGGAGGAGCGGCATGCCGAGGGCGGCCCCGGCGAGAGCAGCGCCGGAGAGGCCGGCGAGGCGGCCGAGCAGCGCCCGGTGGCCGTGGCGCCATGCCGAGGCGACCAGGGTCACGAGGACCGGGACCGTCACCGCCACGGCCGTGATGACCAGCAGCTCGGGGTGCCCGCCGTAGACCGCGCCGGCGAGGGAGAAGGCGAGCAGGGGCAGGGCGATCCGCCGGCGCCTCCCTTCGGCCAGGAGCAGACCGGCTCCGAGCACCCATCCGGTCCAGCAGGCGACCCCGTCCATCGGCCAACCGAGCCATCCCGAGAACGAGCCGCTCAGCTCGCCGATGCTGGCGGCGAGCGCCCCCGCCGACCAGCGCAGCCGCATCACCCGGGCCGCGAACAAAAGACCGGTCCCGGCGATCAGCAGCTTCACGATCACGAGCACGTCGTAGGAGAGCCGGCGGGGGAACGCGTAGGAGACGATCGCCGGGAGGCTGAGGCCGGCGGACTGGAAGTCGAACAGCAGCGGCGTGCCCATCGCGCTGTAGGGGTTCCACAGCGGCAGGTGGCCCTCGTGGACCTCGGTCCAGTCGAGGGCGACCCACGGGGCGGTCTGCTGGACCTGGTCGCTCGCGACCGGGTTGTAGGGGGCTGGCAGCCCGACGTGGGCCTCCATCCCGAAGTTGCGGGTCACACGGAACGAGCCGAGCTCGGGCCCGTGCGCCAGGGCCGGGGCGAGGGAGGCGAGGCCGACCAGCACCACCCAGACGACCGCGGCCAGGCCGGCGAGGCGACCTCTCGCACCGGGCCGGTCGCGGCCAGCGGGACCAGCCCGCCGGCCAGCGGGACCGGGCCCCTCGGGAGCAGGCCCCCGGGGGCCAGGGGCTCGGTCGGAGTCGAGTGCGGGCGCGCCGAGCACGACCTCTCCTGGCACGACGGGCAGTATTGCATCGGAGGCTCCTGCGGGGGGGCCGAGGAGCGTCCGGGCCGCGCCGGGGTGCCTTTGGTATGGTCCGAGACGGCTTATGCGTCCCGTCTTCCACGTCTACGCCACGCGGCGGGGCAACATCTTCATGCTCGAGATCGCCGAGCTGCTCGCGGCCGCGATCTCCGACCTCGGCTTCGAGACCGTCCTGCCCACCGAGGGCCTCCCCGAGGACCGTGCGGGGGTGGTCAACCTGGTGGTCGCCCCCCACGAGTTCTTCACCCTCCATCCCGAGAGCACCCCGGCCGAGCTGCTCGCCGCCGCCGCCGCGTCCACCTGTGTCGGCGTCGAGCAGCCCGGCACCTACTGGTTCGACCTGACCGTCCACTTCGCGAGCGTGGGGCGCTCGGCGCTCGACATCAGCCATTTCGCCGTCGAGGAGTCCATCCTCCGGGGGCTCGACGCGGAGCACCTCCAGCTCGGGTGGCACCCGAGCTGGGACCACTTCGGCGGCGACGTGGAGGCCTCCCGCTCACGGGACCTGCTGTTCCTCGGCTCGATGACCGACCGACGGGCCCAGTTCCTCGGCGATGCCGCCCCCCTGCTCTGGGACCTGCGGGCGGATCTCCGGCTCTTCGAGTACCCGCGACCGATGAGCCAGCCACGCGGTCGGTTCCTCGCGGGCGCCGCCAAGCGAGACCTGCTGGCCGACAGCCGGGTCCTGCTCAACGTCCACCGCAACGAGGTCCCCTACTTCGAGTGGGTGCGAGCCCTCGAGGCGGTCTGCAACGGCTGCCTGCTCGTGACGGAGTCCTCGAGCGACTACGGTCCGCTCGAGGCCGGCAAGCACCTGGTGGCGACGCCACTCGAGACCCTCGGCGCCCTCGCTGCCAGCCTCGTGCTCGACGAGTCGCTCCGGCGTGAGATCGTCACCGAGGCCTACGACTTCGTGCGCCGTGAGCTGGCCCTCACCGAGCTGATCGCGCCGATCTGCGAGAAGCTGGCAGCCGAGGCCTACCTCCCCTCGCCCGGTAGGCGAGCCTTCGCGCTCCCCCGCCCCCGCCACCCCCACGATCCGGCATCGGCTCCCGGGGAGCTGATCTCGGGGGTGAGGGCCACCGACGCCAGGGTGAGGGCGAGGATCAAGGAGCTGCTCGACAGCGAGACCGAGCTGTCGCAGGCCCTCGAAGGGCTCGAAGCGCGCCTCCGCTACGGAGACGCCCACCACCGGGAGGTGCTGACGAGCCCTGCCTGGGAGGACTTCGAGCCGGAGGTGAGCGTGCTCGTGACCTCCTACAACTACGCCTCCTTCCTCGTCGATGCGCTCGGATCGGTGCTCTCCAGCGAGGACGTCGCAGTCGAGCTGGTCGTCTACGACGACCATTCGAGCGACGGCTCGGCCGAGCTGCTGCGCGGCTTCGTCGAGGAGCACCCCTGGTTCCCCGTCAAGGCTCTGCTCGCATCGGCCAACGCCGGGGTCGGCCCGGCGCGAAACGCCGGCTTCGAGGCGGCCCGGGCCGAGCAGGTGTTCGTGCTCGACGCCGACAACTACGTCTACCCGAACGCGATCCGCAAGCTCCTCGACGCCCTGCGTGCCGACCCGACAGCCGCCTTCTCCTTCGGGATGATCGGGCGGCTCGGGCTGCCCGGCCTGTTGAGCCACATACCCTGGGACGTGGGCCGCCTGCTCGAGAACAACTACATCGACGCCATGGCGCTGCTGCGGCGATCGGTGTGGGAGCGCCTCGGCGGGTACGACACCGCAGAGTCGAGCCTGAAGGGCTGGGAGGACTACGAGCTGTGGCTGCGGATAGCGGCGACCGGGGGGCACGGAGCCTTCGTTCCGCAGCTGGTCGGCGCCTATCGGGTGCACGGCTCCTCCCGCCAGCAGACCGTCGACCTCGACACCGTCTCGCTGCACGCCGAGCTGCGCGACCGCTACCCGTACCTGCCCTGGGCGCACGCCCGGTGAAGGAGGACCTGATGGTCGAAGAACGGCCAGCGCCCCCCGAGCGCCTCGGGGCGGAGGAGCGCCGGGCGCTCCAGACCGAGATCGCTGCGCTGCGGGAGCGGCTCCACCAGCGAGAGGCCGCCCTCACCGCTCTCAACCGCCGCCTGGTCGCGCTGGAGCGCTGGGAGCCTCCGCCGGTGGCCCCGGTACCCGACTACGACTCCGAGAGCCGGGCCCGCGCAGCCGAGGAAGAGCTCGAGCGGATCCACCAGACCAAGACCTTCCGCTACACCGCCGGCGCCCGGGAGGTCTATCGCCGGGTCCGTAGGCTGAGCGGCCGATGACCACCGAGCGCTCGCCGGCGCTCGCCACCCCGCCGGCGCCCGGGCGCTCGCCGGCGCTCGCCACCCCGCCGGCGCCCGGGCGCTCCCCGCTCGCTGCCGCCGTGGCGAGCCTCGACCTCGACGACCTCGACGACCCCCGGGTGCTGGCGGTCGGCTGGGTCCCGGCCGGCGCTGCGGTCCTCGACCTCGGCACCGGGGACGCGGCGGTGCCCGCCACCTTGCGGCGCACCGGCTGCAAGGTCCAGGCGGTCGAGATCGACCCGGTGCTCGCCGCCGGCGCCCGGGGATCCTGCGACCGGGTGGTCGTCGCCGACCTGGAGACGCTCGACCTGGGAGCGGCCTTCGGTCACCGCTCTGCGCAGGTGGTCCTCGCCCTCGACGTCCTCGGTTGGCTCCGCGATCCGGCCGGCCTGCTGCGCAGGGTGGTCGAGGAGGTGCTCGACCCCGACGGCTGGATCGTCATGACCCTGCCGAACGTGAAGCATGCCTCGGTCCGTCTCCGCCTCCTCGCCGGTCAGTTCCTCGCCGGGCGGGCGGTGGAGGGCCATTCGGGGATCGGCGGGCCGCTGCGCCACTTCGACCCTGCGGCCTGCGACGCCCTGCTCTCCGGCGCCGGCCTGGTGAGCATCGGTCGCCGGAGCCTGGCTGCGGGGATCGACGCCGAGACCGCTGCGCTCGCCGGCGAGGACCCCGGTCTGCTCCGCCGGCTCCAGGCAGACCCCGAGGCGATGACCGCCACCTACCTGGTCGCGGCGGTCCCGGCCGGCTCCCCCCTACTGGAGGACCCACCCCTGCTGCCGGCGGCCAGTGCCCAGGGTGCGGCGCTCGACGCGATCGCCCGCGCCAAGCGCATCGAGGACCGGCTGGCAGAGCTCGAGGCGCAGCACGAGACGCTCGAAGGGATCCTCCCGGTTCTCGGCGAGCTGCGTGCCGCCAGCGTCTCACGCCGCGCGACGCTGCGGACGCTGCTACGGATGCTCGAGGGCAACCTGGAGGCGATCGACGAGAGCGCCCGCTGAGACGACAGCGCCCGCTGGGACGACAGCGCCGGCCCGGAACGGTCCCCGGCGGGTAGCTCAGCGGCCCGCCGCCCGGCGGGAAGCGAGGAGCCCGGCCGCGGCGGCAAGGTCGGCCTTGCCGGCGGTCGCCGCCTTCAGCCGGCCGATGATCAGACCCTGGAGCTTGTCTTCGCCGGCGAGGTAGCGGGCCCACGCCTCGGGCTCGGCTGCGATCACCTGGTCGAGCGCGCCGGCGAGCGCTTCGCCGCCGAGGACCTCGAAGCCGTGGGCCGCAGCGATCGCCGCCGGGTCGCCCCCGGCAGCCAGCAGGTCCTTGAGCACGGTGCGTGCCTGGGCGGTGGTCAGCTCTCCTCCGGCCTCCATGCGAAGGAGCGCCACCCACGCGTCGGGGGTGAGGTTGTCCACCGACCCGGCCTCGGCGGCGACCTCGTTGGCGAGGCGCCGGACCGCCAGCGCCGCGTCGGCGCCGGCCGCCACAGCGGCTTCGACGTAGCGGTCGAGGCCGAGGCGCACCACAGTCGCCACGGCTTCGGATCCCGGCTCCATCCCTGCTGCCGCGGCCACCGAGGCCCGGCGCTGCGAGGGCATCGCCGGCAGGCCTGCCCGGAGGACCTCCAGCCACTGCGGGTCGGGGTCGAGGGGCACCAGGTCCGGCTCGGGGAAGTAGCGGTAGTCGTCGGCCTCCTCCTTGGAGCGCATCGTCGTCGTGCGTCCCTCGGCCTCGTCCCAGTGCCGGGTCTCCTGGGCCACCCGCCCTCCGCCCTCGAGCAGGCGGACCTGGCGGGCCGCTTCGTGCTCGACGGCCCGGCCGAGCGAGCGCAGCGAGTTCATGTTCTTGATCTCGCAACGGGTCCCGAGGACCGCCGAGCCGGCGGGACGCACCGACACGTTGGCGTCCACCCGCAGCGACCCCTCCTCCATCCGACCGTCCGACGCCCCCGACGCCACGAGGATGGCGCGCAGCTCCTCGACGTAGGCCCGCGCCTCCTCGGCGCTGTGCAGCTCCGGACGGCTCACGATCTCGAGCAGCGGCACGCCAGCCCGGTTGAAGTCCACCAGGCTGTGGTCGGCGTCGTTGATCCGGCCCGCCCCCCCCACGTGGGTCGACTTGCCGGTGTCCTCCTCCAGGTGGGCCCGCTCGATACCGACCCGCTTGCCCCCGGGTAGCTCCAACCACCCGTCGGCGTCGATCGGCCGGTCGTACTGGCTGATCTGGTAGTCCTTCGGCATGTCGGGATAGAAGTAGTTCTTGCGGTGGAACACCGACCCCTGGACCCGGCAGTGCAGGGCGATCCCGACCGCCGCCGCGTGCTCGACCGCCTTGGAGTTGAGCACCGGGAGGGAGCCGGGGAGCCCGAGGCAGACCGGGCAGACGAGGGTGTTGGGCTCGCCGCCGAAGCGGTTGGGGCAGGAGCAGAACATCTTGGTCTCGGTGCGCAGCTCGGCGTGCACCTCGAGGCCGATCACCGTCTCCCAGGCGCTCATCGGGCGGCCTCCAGGGCCTCGGCCACCTGGAACATGACGGTCTCGCCGAGCGCCGGGGCGAGCACCTGCACCCCGAGCGGGAGGCCGTCGGCGTCGGTGCCGAAAGGGACGCTGATCGCCGGGTGGCCAGCCAGGTTGGAGGGGATGGTGCACACGTCGTTCAGGTACATGAGCAGCGGGTCGTCGGTCTTGGACCCGAGGGGAAAGGCGCCGCCCGGGGCTGTCGGAGCGATCAGGGCGTCGAAGCGCCGGTACGCGGCGTCGAGGTCGGCCACGAGCAGGGTCCTCACCTTCTGGGCCTTGCCGTAGTAGGCGTCGTAGTAGCCGGCGGAGAGGGCGTAGGTGCCGAGCATGATCCGCCGCTTCACCTCGGCTCCGAAGCCCTCCGAGCGGGTGCGAAGGTACATCTCGGTCACCTCCGCGCCCTCCACCCGGCGCCCGTAGCGGACCCCGTCGTAGCGGGCCAGGTTGGAAGAAGCCTCCGCGGGGGCGATCAGGTAGTAGGCGCTCAGACCGTGGACCGCGGCGGGGACCGAGACCTCTTCCACCTTCGCCCCGCAGCGCTCCAGGGACTCGGCGGC
>JAKARG010000159.1 GCA_021819345.1 Actinomycetes bacterium
CGTTGCGACTGCCAGGTCGGCGATAGTGGTGTCCTCGGTCTCTCCCGAGCGGTGGGAGATGACCGATGCGTAGCGGTTCCGCCTGGCGAGCTCGACGGTCTCCAGGGTCTCGGTCAAGGTGCCGATCTGGTTGAGCTTCACGAGCACGGCGTCGGCCACGCCGGCGTCGATACCTCTTTGGAGGCGCGCCGGGTTGGTGACGAACACGTCGTCGCCGACCAGCTGGGCCCGACCGCCGAGCGCCTGCTGCTGTATGGCCCAGCCCTCCCAGTCCTCTTCCGCCATGCCGTCTTCGACCGAGACGATCGGGTAGCGCTCGACCAGGGAGGCGAGCAGCGCGGCGAGCTCCTCGGCCGAGAGGCTCCGCCCCTCGCCGGCGAGCTCGTAGCGTCCGCCGCGGTACAGCTCGGTGGCGGCCACGTCCAAGGCGATGGCGACCTCGTCGCCCGGAGTGCGCCCGGCCCGCTCGATCGCCCGCAGCAAGGTGACCACCGCCTCCTCGTTGGAGGGCAGGTCGGGGGCGAACCCCCCCTCGTCCCCGAGGGCCGTGGAGAGCCCCCGGTCACGCAGCTCTGCTCTCAGCGCGTGGTAGGTCTCCGCCCCCCACCGCAGCGCCTCGGCGAAGGAGGCAGCGCCCACCGGCACGACCATGAGCTCCTGGAAGTCGACGCTGTTGTCGGCGTGGGCACCGCCGTTCAGGACGTTCATCATCGGCACCGGCAGCACGTGGGCTCCACTCCCGCCGACGTAGCGGTACAGGGGAAGGCCGGCTTCGTCGGCCGCCGCCCGAGCCACGGCCAGCGAGACCCCGAGGATGGCGTTCGCTCCCAGGCGGCCCTTGTCCGCCGTTCCGTCGAGGTCGATCAGGGCGAGGTCGAGGGCACGCTGGTCGGTGGCGTCGAGACCGGCCACGGCCTCGGCGATCGGGCCCTTGACGTTGCCCACGGCCCGCAGGACGCCCTTGCCGGAGTACTCGGCCCCCCCGTCGCGCAGCTCCACGGCTTCGAAGCTCCCCGTCGACGCCCCCGAGGGCACCGAGGCACGCCCGAACGCCCCCGAGCCGAGACGCACCTCGACCTCGACGGTCGGGTTGCCGCGGGAGTCGAGTACCTGGCGGGCGGTCAAGTGCTGGATCTCGCTCATGGCTCCCTCTTCCCGTGGTGACGAGGTCCGGCTTGCCTCGGACCTCCGGACTCCAGGCGGCTCCGCCGCACGTCGAGGCCGGCCTCTCCTTGTTGCTGGTGGGGGAGACGATAACCGAGTGACGCGAGAGGTTGGTGTTGCAGGCGCAGCGGGTCGCCGGTGCACAAGCGCGACCCCCCGCTGGCCCCGCCGGCTGGCCGGGGCCCGCCGGCTGGCTGGGGCCCGCCGTCTGGCTGGGCCCCGCCGGCCTCGCCGGCGCCTGCCCCTCCAGCAGTCAGCCTGCCCTTCGCTTGGCCTCTTCCCAGAGCCGCTCGAGCGAGCCGGCGTCGAGGGCGCCGAGGGCGTCTCGCTCCAGGCCGGCGTGGCCGGCCAGCTGCTCGAGCTCCTCTACCCTCCGGGCGAAGCGGTCGGTCGACGAGCGCAGAGCCAGCTCTGCGTCCACGCCCAGCTTCCGTGCCAGGCCGACCACCGAGAGCAGCACGTCGCCGATCTCCGCCACGACGCCCGGTGCCGGCCCGCCGGCGCCCATCGCGCCCGGTGCCGGCCTGCCGGCGCCCACGACGCCCGGTGCCGGTCCGCCGGCGCCCATCGCAGAGCCGAGCTCGGCCAGCTCGGCGTCGAGCACGGCGCGCGCTGCGCCGGCATCCTGCCAGTCGATCCCCAGGCCGTTCGCCACCCGGCGCTGCAGCTTCTCCGCCCGGGCGAGGGCGGGCAAGGAGGCAGGGACCCCGTCGAGCACGCTCGTACGGCCCTTCTCGGCGCGCTTGCGGTCGTCCCAGCTGCGCTCCGAGGAGTCGGCGGCGGCGGCGCCTTCGAGACCGAAGAGGTGCGGGTGGCGCGCCACGAGCTTGTCGTGGATCCCGCGGGCCACGTCGGCGAAGTCGAAGCGGCCCTCCTCCCGGGCCAGTTGGGAGTGGAAGACCACCTGGAGCAACAGGTCTCCGAGCTCTTCCTCCAGATGCTCCCAGCCGTCGTCGGAGGGCAGCTCGTCGATCGCCTCCAGGACCTCGTAGCTCTCCTCGAGCAGGTGGCCACGGAGGCTCGAGTGGGTCTGCACCCGGTCCCAGTCGCAGCGGGCCCGCAGGTCGGCGGTGAGCGCTACCAGCCGGGCGGTCTCGCCGGCGACCGGCGAGCCCAGCCTCGGGACCCACACGCAGGTGAGGTGGTCCGGTTCGACCGTCCGGTCGAGGTCCTCCCAGGCAACCTCACGCACGGACTCGTCCGGCAGACCGAGGTGCGCCAGGACGACGACCGGTCCCGGGTCGTCGTCGACGGAGAGCTTGATCTCCGATAGCACGGAGCGGTGATCGGTCTGGCCGACGAGGAGGGGACCGGCAGCACCGGCGGCCTCGGTCGCGAAGCGCTGGCCGTCGACCAGCCGGACGCCGGCGGCGAGGGGGTCCACCCCGAGACGGTCCCAGGCGAGGTCGACGAACGACAAGGCCGGGGCGACGGTCACCTCGACCCCGGTCGTCGCAGCCCGCAGCAGCTCGACGCTGCGCTCGGCGACGAGCGGCGAGCCGGGAACCGCGTAGAGGACCTCGCCCTCACGCTCCGCTGCGCGGAGCAGGATCTCGGTGATCCTCCGGTACACCTCCTCCAGGGTGGAGGCGGTCTCGTAGACTTCGTCGAAGCTGGTGGCCCCGCCCACGAGGTGGGCGCTCGGGTGGCGGGTGGTGCGCAGGTAGCGAGCCGGCGTGGCCGAGATGAGCCCGAGGGTACCGGCGGTGACCAGATCGGGGTCGCCGGGCCCGAGGCCGACGACCAGCACCCTGCCCGCCGCCGGGGGGGACACCTCCTAGGAGGCGCTGGTCGTGCTCGGCGGGGCGACCTGGAAGCCCTTCGCCGTCGACCCCTGCCAGGTCCCGTACTCCGGGTCGATCACCACCTTCGCCTGGGCGAGCACCGAGTCGAGCCGGGGGAACGCAGCGCCGCTGCCGGTCGCCACCACCGCCTCGATGGTGGCGCGCAGGGTCGGGTCGAGGGGGAGCGGGACCCGACGGGTGACCTCGACCACCTCGTAGCCCCCCGAGGTGGGCACCACCCGCCCACGAGCACCGACTGCGAGACCCTCGACCGCCGAGACGAAGGGGGCGGGCTGGGTGACGAGCTGCGAGGGCGTGTAGCAGATCGCCGGCGGTCCGGACGCAGAGCTGTGGAGGGCTGCGTAGGACCGAGCCCGGCGCAGTGCGGTGGCGGAGGCGGCCGCACCGGGTCCGCTCGCGGCGAACACCGGGGCCCGCACGCAGACCTCCCGGTAGAGGTAGCCGGCGAGCTGCTTGTAGGCGGAGGCGAGCTCCGATGCGGGAAGCGAGGGGGGACCCAGGCGAGCGAGGTCGGCGGTGCGCTCGGCCAGCGTGGCGCGATACGAGGCAGGGAAGCCCGCCCAGTAGGGCCCGTAGTCCGCCGCCTCGACCGCCTCGGCGACCGAGATCGCAGAGGGGTCGGGGGCAAGGCCACGGACCTCGAGGTAGTGGGCCACGGCTGCCGCGGTGACCGCACCGGTGAGGACATGGGCGGTCCAAAGCGAGTTGTAGGTGCCCCTCGCGGCACCGGCGACCTGCTCGCCGGACTGCGCGCTCGCCTTGTCGACCGCCTCGATGTAGGCCCGGTTGGCCGACAGGGAGGACAGCTCGGCATCGAGCGCCGACTGGTTGATCGCGCTGCCGTCGACCCTCGCCGCGTCGGGCTGGGTGTTGCAGGCGGAGGTGAGCAGGGCGAGCGACAAGCAGGCCGCGAGGCCGGCTACGACACGGGGGAATCGGGTCACGGGGACCCGATCGTACCGAGAGGCCCGCCAGAGATGGCGCCGGACCTCGCGGCGCTCCGGCCGGCCCCGGCCACGGTGCCGGCCACGACGGCCGGACCGGGAGCCCCCTCGCCTCCTTCCCTCACCGCGACCGGTGGCACCAGGGCCCCAAGCAGGTCGGTGAGCGTGCTGGCCGGATCGGCCCCGCGCGGCAACTGGAGCACGAGCTGGCCGGTGTCCTCCTTGTAGACCGCGCGCGGCCACAGCCGGGACAGGCGCACCCGCTCGGACGCTCTCAGGGCGAGCGGGGCCATCCTCGCGGTGGGGCCGGCCGACACGAGGCCTCCGCCCGAGCCCTTCACCACGGTCACCTCCCGCAGGCCGGTCCGGGCGCACTCCGCGCGCAGGTGGCCGATACGCACCAGGGCCTCCGCCGGTTCCGGGAGGGGGCCGTAACGGTCGAGCCACTCCGAGCGGATGTCTTCCACCTCCGCGTGGGTGCTCACCGTCGCGAGGCGGCGGTAGGCCTCCAGGCGGAGGTCCTCGCGGGCGACGTAGTCGGCCGGGAGGTTCGCGGTGACCGGGAGGTCGAGACGGATCTCCGCCGGCTCGCGCCGCTCCTCGCCCTTCAGCTCGGCCACCGCCTCGCTCACCATCTGCACGTACAGGTCGTAGCCGACCGCGGCGATGTGACCGGACTGGTCTCCCGAGAGCAGGTTGCCCGCGCCGCGGATCTCCAGGTCGCGCATCGCGATCTTGAAGCCCGAGCCGAGCTCGGTGTGCTCGCCGATCGTGCGGAGCCGCTCGTAGGCCTCCTCCGACAGCGAGCGGTCGGGCGGGTAGAACAAGTAGGCGTAGGCGCGCTGGCCGGCGCGGCCCACCCGGCCCCGCAGCTGGTGGAGCTGGCCGAGGCCGAGACGGTCGGCCCGGTCGACCACGAGGGTGTTGACCGTCGGCATGTCGATGCCCGACTCGATGATCGTGGTGCACACGAGCACGTCGTAGCGCCCTTCCCAGAAGTCGAGCACCACCTTCTCGAGCGCCCCCTCGTCCATCTGGCCGTGCGCCACCGCGACCCGCGCCTCGGGCACGAGGGCCCGCACCTCGGCGGCGACCTTGTCGATGTCGGCGACCCGGTTGTGCACGAAGAAGACCTGACCCTCCCTCAGCAGCTCCCTTCGTATCGCCTCGGCCACCGCCCGGTCGTCGTGCTCGCCGACGTAGGTGAGGATCGGCTGGCGCTCTGCGGGGGCGGTCTGGAGCAAGGTGAGGTCCCGGATCCCCGTGAGGCTCATCTCGAGGGTTCGGGGGATCGGCGTGGCGGTGAGGGTCAGCACGTCGACGCCGGTGAAGAGCTTCTTGATCGCCTCCTTGTGGTTGACCCCGAAACGCTGCTCCTCGTCGACGACGAGCAGCCCGAGGTCCTTGAAGCGGACCTCCTCACCGAGGAGCCGGTGGGTGCCGACCACCACGTCGACCGAGCCCACGGCCAAGCCGTCGATGACCTCGCGGGCCTGGGCGGGCGCGAGGAAGCGCGACAGCATCTCGACGCGCACCGGGTAGCCGGCGAAGCGGTCGGAGAAGGTCTGGAAGTGCTGCGAGGCGAGAAGGGTCGTCGGCACGAGGATGGCCGCCTGCTTGCCGTCCTGGACCGCCTTGAAGGCGGCGCGGATCGCCACCTCGGTCTTGCCGAAGCCGACGTCGCCACAGATCAGGCGGTCCATCGGCGAGGGTGCCTCCATGTCGGCCTTCACCTCGGCGATCGCCTTGCGCTGGTCGGGGGTCTCGTCGTAGGGGAAGGACTCCTCGACCTCCGCCTGCCAGGGGGTGTCCGCGGAGAAGGCGTGGCCCGGCGAGGCGACCCGCTGCTGGTAGAGCACGACCAGCTCCTGGGCGATCTCCCGGACCGCCGAGCGCACCCTGGCGCGGGTCTTCTGCCACTCGCTGCCGTTCAGCCGGTTGAGCGCCGGGCTCTCCCCCCCCGAGTACGGCCGAAGCAGGTCGACCTGGTCGGAGGGGACGTAGAGCTTGTCGCCGGCGCGGTACTCGAGTACCAGGTAGTCCCGCTCGACCCCGCCGATCGAGCGGCGCACCATCCCCCCGAAGCGCCCGACGCCGTGCTGGTAGTGCACCACGTAGTCGCCGGTCTTCATGTCGTCGAAGACCGTCTCGGCCGCCCGGGCGCGCGGTCGGGGCCGGCGATGGGCACGGTGGCGCCCGGTCAGGTCGCCCTCGGCGAGGACCGCGACCTTGACCGGCGGGTACACGAACCCTCGCTCCAGGGGGGCGACCGCGACCCGGATCCCCGGCTCGGCGAGGGCGGGGCCGGGATCGACCACCGGGGCGTCGAAGCCGTGGCCGGCGAGCGTCTCCGACAGGCGCATCGCGCTGCCGGCGCCCTCGGCGCAGACGACCACCCGGTAGCCGGCACCGAGCAGCTCCGCCAACCGGGCGACGAGACGGTCGCCGTCACCGCCGACCACCGGGTCCCAGGAGCCGGCGGCGACCACGCTGGAGCCGGGTCCCTCCGGCGCGCCGAGCAGGTGCCAGACGCCGGCGCCGGTGCCGGAGAGGAGGCGGTCGAATGGGAGGTGGAGGGGGGGAAAGGCCTCGCCCGAGGCGGCCCAGGTCTGGGCGAGGGTGCCGGCGAGGGCGGCCTCCTCGTCGGCCAGCTCGGCCGCCCGGTCCCGCATCCTCCGCGGCTCGGCGAGCAGCACCAGGCCACGGTCGCCGATCAGGTCGGGGAGGATGCGCTCGTCGGGGGTGAGCCAGGGCAGCCACGACTCCATCCCGTCGAAGACCTGGCCCTCGGCGAGGCGCTCCCACTGCTCCCGGCCCCACGGGGCGGTGGCGACCAGGGCTGCCGCGCGCTCGCGGACCTCGGCGGTCGGCAGCAGCTCTCGGCAGCCGAACAGCTCGACCTCGTCGCGCTCGACGGTGGAGCGCTGGTCACCCACCCCGAACTCGCTGAGCCGGTCGACCTCGTCGCCCCACAGGTCGATGCGGACCGGCGAGTCGTCGGTCGAGCCGTAGACGTCGACGATCGAGCCGCGCACTGCGAGCTCACCCCGGTGCTCGACCTGGTACTCCCGGCGGTAGCCGAGGCCGACCAGGCGGGCGACGAGGTCCTCGAGGTCGACCTGGTCGCCGCGGCGGACCACGACCGGGCGGAGCTCTTCGACGTGTGGGCCGAGACGCTGCACCAGGCTCCGGACAGGAGCCACCACCACCCGCGGGGCACGGTCGCCTCCCTCGCGGAGCCGCCACAGCGTCCGGAGCCGCCGGCCCATGGTCGCCACAGAT
>JAKARG010000160.1 GCA_021819345.1 Actinomycetes bacterium
CCTGCGCAAGGGAACCCCTCAGGAGATCGCCACCCAGGGCTCGGTCAACACCCGCTTCGGCGTGGAGCGCTGCCTGCGATATGCCTTCGAGCTGGCGCGATCGCGCCCACGGCGCCACCTGACGTTGGTCCACAAGACCAACGTGCTCGGCTTCGCCGGCGACCTCTGGCAGCGCTGCTTCTCCGAGCTGGCCACCTCCTACCCCGAGGTCACGACCGCCTACAGCCACGTCGACGCAGCGTGCATCCACCTCGTCGAGTCCCCGCAGCGCTACGACGTGGTGGTGACCGACAACCTCTTCGGCGACATCCTCACCGACCTCGCCGGGGCGGTTGCCGGCGGGATCGGCCGGGCGGCATCGGCCAACCTCAACCCGGCGCGCACCGGCCCGTCGATGTTCGAGCCGGTGCACGGCTCGGCGCCCGACATCGCCGGGACTGCGACGGCGGACCCGACTGCGGCGATCGTCTCGGCGGCGATGATGCTCGACTTCCTCGGTGAGCATCGCGTCGCCGAGCGGATCACGGCGGCGGTCGCGGCCGCCGGCGCGGTGGCCGGGCGCTCGACGGCGGCCACCGGCGACGCCATCGCTGCGCTCGCAACCAGCACAGCCAGCTAGACCAGCACAGCCAGACAGACCAGCACAGCCAGACAGACCAGCACAGCCAGCTAGACCAGCACAGCCAGCTAGACCAGCACAGCCAGATAGAGAGGAACCGAGACGTGCCCATCACCCCGACCGAGAAGATCTGGATGGACGGAGAGCTGGTCGACTGGGATGCCGCCAGGGTGCATGTGCTCACCCATTCGCTCCACTACGGCTGCGGGGTGTTCGAGGGGATCCGGGCCTACCCGACCGACGACGGGCCCGCAGTGTTCCGCCTCGGCGACCACATCGCCCGTCTGCTGCGCTCGGCGAAGATATTCATGATCGACGTGCCCTTCGGCCAGGACGAGCTGGTCGCCGCGACCCGCCAGACAGTGGCGGTCAACGGGCTCGCCGAGTGCTACATCCGACCCCTCGTCTACCTGGGATACGGCGAGATGGGCCTCAACCCGCTCCCCGCGCCGGTGCAGGTGTCGATCGCGATCTGGCCGTGGGGCGCCTACCTCGGAGAGGAGGGTCTCTCGGCCGGGGTGAGGATGAAGATCAGCTCCTGGCAGCGCCACGCGCCGAACGCCATGCCACCGGCGGCCAAGGGGACCGGGATGTACATCAACTCCTCGATGGCCAAGATCGAGGCGGTCAAGGCCGGCTACGACGAGGCGATCCTGCTCTCTCCACAGGGCTACGTCTCGGAGTGCACCGGGGAGAACCTCTTCATCGTGCGCAACGGCCGGCTCGTCACCCCTCCGGTCTCGGCCGGGGCGCTCGAGGGCATCACCCAGGACACGGTCGTCACCCTGGCCCGGGACCTCGGCTACGAGGTGGTTACCGAGAACATCCTGCGCAGCGACCTCTACACCGCCGAGGAGGCCTTCCTCACCGGCACGGCGGCGGAGGTGGTGCCGATCGCCTCGGTCGACGACCGGGAGCTCGGCGACGGGACCCCGGGGCCGGTCAGTCGGCGCCTCCAGGAGCTCTACGGACAGGTGGTGCGGGGAAAGGTGGACCGCTACAAGGACTGGAACGAGCATGTCCTCTAGCCATCCTCACGGGGTGCCCCGGGGTCTTCCCGAGGCGGTCGACATCTACGACACGACGCTTCGCGACGGCTCCCAGCAAGAAGGGCTCTCCCTCACCGTCGACGACAAGCTCCGGGTCGCCGAGCAGCTCGACCACCTGGGCGTGGCCTACATCGAGGGAGGGTGGCCGGGAGCCAACCCCAAGGACGCCGAGTTCTTCCGGAGGGCGGCGGCGGGGGAGCTGCGCCTGGAGCACGCCACCCTCGTCGCGTTCGGCTCGACGCGCAAGGCCGGCGGGCGGGCGGAGAGCGACCCGGTGCTCGCCGACCTGCTCGAGGCGGCGACCCCGGTCGTCTGCCTGGTGGCCAAGTCGGCCGCCTGGCACGTGACCGAGACCCTTCGCACGAGCCTGGTCGAGGCGGTCGACATGGTCGCCGACAGCGTCGGCTACCTGCGCTCCGCGGGGCGGCGGGTGATGCTCGACGCCGAGCACTTCTTCGACGGCTACCGCGACGACCCCGGCTTCGCCCTCGACGTCCTCGCCGCCGCCGAGGCGGCCGGGGCCGAGGCACTCGTCCTCTGCGACACCAACGGCGGAAGCCTCCCACACGAGGTGGAAGCCGTCGTCGGGGCGGTGCGTGATCGGGTCGGGGTGGTGCTCGGCGGGCACTTCCACAACGACTCGGGCTGCGCGGTGGCCAACACCCTCGTGGCGGTCCGCCAGGGTGCCACCCAGGTGCAGGGCTGCGTCAACGGCTACGGGGAGCGCACCGGCAACGCGGACCTCACCGCAGTGGTGCCCGACCTCAGCTTGAAGATGGGGGTGGGCACCATCCCCCGGGAGCGCCTCGGTCGGATCACCTCCGTGGCGCACCACATCGCCGAGCTGGTCAACGTCGCCCCCGACGCCCACCAGCCCTTCGTGGGGGTGTCGGCCTTCGCCCACAAGGCCGGCCTGCACACGAGCGCGATCGCCCGCCGGCGCAACGCCTACGAGCACGTCGACCCCGCAGAGGTCGGCAACGGCACCCGCTTCGTGGTCTCGGAGATGTCGGGGCGCTCGACGCTCGCGCTGAAGGCCGAGGAGATCGGCCTCGAGCTACCCGAGGCGGTGCTCGGGGAGGTCGTCTCCCGGCTCAAGGAGCTGGAGCATCGCGGCTACCACTTCGAGGTTGCGGACGGGTCCCTCGAGCTGCTGCTGCGCTCCGCCGCCGGCTGGAAGCAGGACTTCTTCCGTCTGGAGTCGCACCGGGTGATCACCGAGCTGAGGGAGGACGGCAGCTTCGTGACCGAGGCGACCATCAAGGTCCACGTGGGCGACGAGCGGGTCCTCGCCACCGCCGAGGGCAACGGTCCGGTCAACGCCCTCGACACGGCACTGCGAAAGGCGATCGGGCCGGCGTACCCGAGCCTGGCCCAGGTCCACCTGACCGACTTCAAGGTGAGGGTGCTCGAGACCTCCCGGGGCACCGAAGCGGTCACCCGGGTGCTCGTCGACTCGACCGACGGCGAGCGCACCTGGACCACGATCGGGGTGTCGTCCAACGTGATCGAGGCTTCCTGGGAGGCCCTCCAGGACTCGGTGGTCTTCGGGCTGCTCCACGCCGGCGAGCACCGGCAATAGGGACCGGCGCCGGCCGAGATTGGGCGCCGAGCTCCCCGGATGGATCAAAGCGGCGGGGCCCATGGCATGGCATGAGGACCACGCGCCTCCGGGTGAAGCTTCGCGACGTCGAACCCCCGGTCACCAGGCTCCTGGACGTGCCGGCGGCCGCGCTGCTGCCCGAGGTGCACGACTTGTTGCAGGCGGCCATCGGCTGGACCGACTCCCACCTCCACCAGTTCGTCACCGAAGCGGCCCGCTACGGGGCGCCGGATGTCGACGCCATGGACGACGAGCGTGACGAGACCGGCGTGGCACTGCGGTCGCTCCCGGCACGGTTTACCTACTTGTACGACTTCGGCGACGGCTGGGAGCACGAGGTCGAGGTGCTCGGGACGGGGGGCGAGCGTCCGGGTGTCGTGGACGGTGAGGGTGCCTGTCCTCCCGAGGACGTCGGTGGACCGCCTGGCTACGAAGAGCTGCTGGCCGTGCTGGCAGACCCGAGCGACCCCGGCCACGACCACCTGGCGCGCTGGGCCGGGAGCTGGAGCCCGATGTTCGATCGTCCGGCGGCCGACGAGCTCGTCCGCCGGACTGCGGGCGAGGTGCCGGCGACGGTACGCGCGCTGCTCGAGGTGATCTCCGACGGGGTGCAGCTGACACCGGGCGGCCGCCTACCCCGGGCACTGGTGCGCCGGCTCCAGGAGCGCTACCCGGACTGGCACCCCCTCGGTCGGCCCGCCTCGATCGAGGAGGACCTCCCCCCGCTCGCCGCGCTGCACGATCTGCTCCGAGGCGTCGGCCTGCTGCGGCTGAGCAAGGGCGTCCTCGTCGCCACCCGTGCGGCGAGCGACGAGCAGGCGACGATCCGCCGTTTGCGGTCGTGGTTCGGGCCTACCCAGGGGTTCACCTCGATCATCGTCGGGTACTGCCTGGCATTGCTCGCCGCCGACGGGCCCAGCGCTCCGGCGGGACTTGCCGAGCGCTTGACCGACCTGCTCGGCACCGGTTGGGTGACGAGCCGAGGCGAGCGGGTCGACGCCGGGGTCGTCCGGCGTGCGCTCTACGACCTGGAGCCGGCCCTGGTCGGCCTCGACCTGGTCCTGGCCGGTACGGAGGTCTGGGTAGCCGGGCCGTCGGCACGGTCGTTCCTGCCGAGGGCGACCGCCCTGGCGCAGGAGTGGTCGGCGCAACGCTGATCGGCCGACCGACGAGCGACGGCGCTTGCGAGGGCGACTGATCACGCCTATCGTTTCGAAACGTGAGCTTCGACACTGCGGGCGACAGTACGGCGGGCGGGGGGAGCGGCGAGCTCCGGGCCAGGGTGTCGGACCCGGCGGTGATCCGTGCCCTGGCCCACCCGATGCGGCTGGCGATCCTCGAGCGGCTACGGGCCGGCGGTCCGGCGAGCGCTACCGAGGTGGCCCAAGTAGTGAACGCCTCGCCGTCGGCCTGCAGCTTCCACCTGCGCGCCCTGGCGGCGGCCGGGCTCATCGAGGAGGACCCCGACGCGCCGAGCAGCGGTCGGCGCCGCCCCTGGCGTGCGGTGCCCTTCGAGCTCGCCTGGCGGACAGGTGCCGACGCCGAGACCGACGCCGCCGTTGGCTTGCTGTTCGGCTCGATGGAGGCCGAGCTGGCGGTCCGCAAGGCCCGGGCCCGGGAGGCCGACGCCGACTACCCGGATGCATGGAGAGAGACGCTCGGCTCCGACCACCTGGTGTTGAGGCTGACCGCAGCGGAGGCGGCACGCCTGCGCTGGGCGATCCGCGCCCTGCTCGAGTCCGCCCAGCGCTCGGGGCGCAACTCGAGGGCACCCGACGCCGAGACGCTCGACGTGGTCGTCGACTACGTGCCCGGCTGGACCCCCCAGCGCCGCCGTGCGCCCAGCGCAGGCGGCTCCCGATGAGCCGAGGCAGGCCAGGCCGGGTCGGGGCGGGCGGGCCGGTGAGGTGGTGGCGGGGCGGCTTCGGGCTGTGGCTCGCCGGTCGGAGCTGCTCCAACCTCGGCTCGGCGGTCACGATGGTGGTGGTGCCGCTGGTCGCCGTCGTGACCCTGCGGGCCACCCCGGCGGGCGTGGCTGCGCTGGTGGCGATACCGATGGCCGCGGCTCCGGCCGGGCGCCTGGCCGCCGCCCCTCACGCCGAGCGCCACCCAGGGAAGGTCTGGCCGATGGTCGCCTGCGACCTCGGTCGCCTCGTCGCAGCCGCCGCCATACCGGTGGCGTTCGCAGCCGCAGCGCTCTCTTTCCCGCTGCTCGCCGTCGCTGTCGGCGTCCTCGGGGCCCTCCAGGGTGGCTTCAGCGCCTACGCCGCGCCGTACGTCACCACCCTCGTCGTGCCCGACCGGCTCGCCGACGCCAACGGGGCGCTGTCGAGCTCCTCGTCGGCCGCCGCGCTCGCCGGGCCCGTCCTCGCCGCAGGGATCCTCGATCTGGCGCCCGCCCCGCTTGCGCTCCTCGTCGAAGCCGCCTCGTACGTAACTGCGGTGCCCACCCTCATCCGCCTCGGGCGCCGACATCGCTCCGACGCCCGGCCGCTGCCGGCATCCGCGCCTGCCGACGACAGTCCCGGTCGTCCCGAGGGTGCCGAGCGGACCGACCTCCGGGCAAGCATCGCTGCGTTCAGCCATCCCCGCACCGCCGGCCTGCTCGCCGCGACCTTCGCCGCCACCGTCCTCAACGGGGCCGTGCTCGCCGAGATCGCGGTGCTCATGGTCCGCCACCTGCACCTGGCGGCCTCGGTCGTGCCCCTGTTCGCTGCTGCGGGCGCCATCGGCGGCGTCGCCACCGGCCTCGTCGCGGGCCGGCTCCAGCGTCGCCTCGGCGACCGCCGGGCCATCGCCATCGGCCTGGTCGCCGTTGCCGCCTCCGTCGCATTCTTCCCGCTTGCCCGACCCGGCCTCGAGGGAGCCTGGCCGGTCCTCGTCTACGAGCTCGCCGGAAGCGCCGGGGGCACGATCTGCGTCGTGGTCACCTTTTCGGCGATCCTCGCCCACCTCCCCCCCGCCCGGATGGCCAGGGCCATGGCCGGCGCCGCCGCCGTCCCCGAAGCCGGACAGCTGCTCGGCGTAGCCCTCGCCGCCCTCGCCGTAGCCGACCTCGGCGCTGCCCACCTCCTCGACCTCCTCGTGGTCCCTGCCGGCCTGCTCGCCGCCACCGGCATCGTCGTCGCGGCGATGGGCGCAGCGCCAGGGGGGCGGCGGGGCGGGCAGGAGTGACCGGCTCCTGCTCCGGCAACTTGGGCTCCCCGCCCGACGTCACGCAGGGAACGACTCGGCTCGTAGCGCCTGCGCGGACCGCGACGCCGCGTACTCGATCACACCGACGGTTCCGAAGTAGAGCTCAGCCGGCCGCCGTCACCGGCTCGGCCTCGGCCTCGGCAGCGCCTGCGACGCGAGTGCGCCTGGCGAGCCAGGGGAGGCTGGCGACGGCGCCCAGGGCGAGGGCCGGGCCGAGGACGAGCAACGCCCAATCGATCCCGAGGGAGGCGATCAGTCCTCCTGCGAGGAGCGATCCGAGCCCCGGAGCGGCGGCCACCAGGGCGAAGAAGACCCCGAGGGCGCGCCCCCGCTGTCCGGCGGGCAGGGCGAGCTGGAGGGCGGTGAGCCCGACGACGTCGGCGATGATCGTCCCTGTGCCCTGCACCGCCTCCACCGCGACGTCGAGGGGCACCGAGTGGCTCACGACGAGCAGGGCAGTCGGGGCGGTGAAGACGGCGAAGCCCGCTACCACCATCACCGCCGACGACCGGCCCGAGGTCAGGCTCTCGACGAAGGGCGCGCACAGGGCGCCGCCGAGACCGAGGGCGGCCAGCAGCCAGGGGTAGGCGGTGGCGCCGGCATGGAGGGGTCCACGGGACACGGCGGGCAGCAGCACCTGGTCGGCGCCGAAGACCAGCGTGCCCACCATCGGGACGGCGGCCAGGTAGAGAGCCGGCCGTGCCGACCACAGGGCACGTAGCCCG
>JAKARG010000161.1 GCA_021819345.1 Actinomycetes bacterium
CCCCGGGCCAAGGAGCGCGGCCAGGTGGTCGCCGCCGAGGTCCTCGTGTGCGTGCCGGCGGGGCAGAACCTGATCCGCGAGGGCAAGACCCACCAGATCTACAGCGTCATGCAGGCCGGGAGCCGCTACGGGATGCAGTCGATGGACCAGTCGCTCGCCGCGCTGGTGCGCGCCGGCACGATCACCCTCGACGTCGCCATCGAGCGCTGCGCGGTCGAAGCCGACCTCCGCCGCCTCGTCTCCTCCGCCGCCGCCTGAGCCCAAGGAGCCCTTCGATGCCTACCACCTACGCCTACAAGGTCAGAGACCGGGAGGGCAAGCTCGTCACCGGCGAGCTCGAGGGAGAGAGCCAGACCCTCGTCGCCGCCCGCCTGCGCGACATGGGCTTCACCCCGATCTCGGTCGACGCCCGCGGGGTGGGACTGCGCGGCGACATCACGATCCCCGGCCTCACCAAGCGGGTGACGCTCAAGGAGCTGGCGGTCTTCAGCCGGCAGTTCGCGACGATGGTCGACTCGGGCCTCACCTTGCTGCGGGCCCTCACCATCCTCGCCGCCCAGACCAAGAACAAGCGCTTCGCCCAGGTCCTCGACGCGGTGCGCGTCGAGGTGCAGCGCGGCTCGTCGCTCTCCGACGCCCTCGCCAAGCACCCCAAGGTCTTCGACCACCTCTTCCTCGCCCTGGTCCGCTCCGGCGAGCTCGGCGGCACCCTCGACGCCGCCTTGGTGTCGCTCGCCGGCATCCTCGAGCGCCAGGCGGAGCTGCGGGGCAAGATCCGCTCGGCGATGGCCTACCCGATGGTCACCCTGTGCCTGGTGCTCGGGATCGCGGCGGCGATGCTGCTGTTCATCGTGCCGATCTTCGCCAAGATCTTCAAGCAGCTGAACGCCAAGCTGCCCAAGCCGACGCTCATCTTGATGGTCGTCTCCCGGGTGCTGGTCCACGAGCTGCCCTATGTGATCGTGGTGGTCGGCGTCGGCGCCTTCGTGTTCGTCAAGTGGAAGAAGACCCCCCGGGGGCGCGAGCTGTGGTCCGCCGCGGTGCAGCGGGTCCCGGTGTTCGGGATGCTGATGGTGAAGACCTCGATCTCCCGGTTCACCTCGACGCTCAGCACCTTGCTGCACTCGGGCGTGCCGGTCCTCCAGGCGCTCGAGATCACCTCCGAGAGCGTCAACAACCCCGGCCTCGAGCACGCCTTGGAGGACGCCAAGGCAAGCATCCAGCAGGGATCGCCGATGTCGTCGGCCTTCCAGCAGCACGGGGTGATACCGACGATGGTCACCCAGATGATCTCGGTCGGCGAGGAGACCGGCGCCCTCGACGAGATGCTCGGCAAGATCTCCGACTTCTACGACCAGGAGGTCCAGGCGATGGTCGACGCCCTCGCCTCGCTGCTCGAGCCGCTCATGATCGTGGTGCTCGGCGGCCTCGTCGGCTCGATGATCATCGCTTTGTACCTGCCGATGTTCAGCGTCTACAAGGCGGTCGAGGACTCCGGCAGCGGCTGAGGCGCCCTGGCTGCGCCGAAGCAGGACCCAGCCGGAGCCGTCCGCCCCACCGACCAGCTACGAGGACCGAGAGACCACAGATGCACGTACCCGAGGACCGGCGCAAGGCCGATGGGGGCTTCACCCTGGTCGAGCTCATGGTCGTGGTGCTGATCATGGGCATCTTGATGGCGATCGCCATCCCGACGCTGCTGTCCGCCACGAGCGCGGCCGACAGGACCGCGGCCACCTCGGACCTGGTCAACGCGCTCACCAACGCCGAGGCGATCTACGACTCGAGCAGCCGGAGCTTCGGCCCCTCCTCGGCGCTCGTCTCGGCGCTGGGCTCCGACGACCCGAGCTTCACCTTCACCACCGGCGCTGCGCTGAACGGTGTCCACGCGGAGGTGTCGGTGTGGACCAACGGCAAGCCGACGACGCCCTCGGGCAAGAGCGGCGCCACCGCCGGCACCGAAGTGGTCCTCGCCGCGCAGGCCAAGGGGACCAGCACCTGCTACTACCTCGACGACGTCGAGGCCACCCTTGCAGCTGCCGGGCCTGCTGGTAGGACGGCCCCGGGGACCTACTACGCGAGTGCCCCAGGCGTACCGGGGAGGGGATGTGCTGCGGGACCCCGCGTCGACCCTCGCCCGGGAGCCGGCAGCGGAGCCTGGAGCAACACCGAGCGCGCCGGCTGGGCACCGAGCTAGCCCACAGCTGGCCGGCGCCGCTCCACGACCGCCGACCTCCCCCGGCGTGGCTCGTCGCGCCGGCTCGGGGCCCGGCCCGGGTGTGGGCGAGCTGCCGGGGGCCTTCTCGTTTCGTGCCGGGAGGAGAAAGGGTTCAACGTCGCGACAGCCGAGCCGACGGAAGAACCCAGCGGAAGCCGTCCGGCCCCGCGACCCAGTTACAGATACCCGAAAGGCTAAGCATGCAGACACTCCAAGACCGGCGTGAAGGCGAAGAGGGCTTCACGCTGATCGAGCTCATGGTCGTGGTGTTGATCATGGGCATCTTGATGGCGATCGCCATCCCGACGTTCCTGTCCACCACCAACGGGGCCAACAAGACCGCGGCCACCTCGGACCTGACCAACGCCCTGACCGACGCGAAGGCGATCTACGACTCGAGCAGCCAGAGCTTCGGCACTTCGTCGACGCTCGCTTCGACCCTGCAGTCCGACGAGCCGAACTTCAACTTCACGACTAGCTCCGCGCTGAACACCACGCACGCGGACGTATCGGTGTACACCAACGCCGCTGGCACCGAGGTGGTCCTCGCCGCGCAGGCCAAGGGGATCAATACCTGCTACTACATCGACGACATCGAGGCCACCCTCACGACCGCCGGGCCGTCGGGGAAGACCGCCCCCGGCACCTACTACGCGAGCGCCCCGGGCACGGCGGGGACGGGATGCGGGGCAGGCCAATCAGTTTCCGGTGGCACTATCCCATCGAGCGGTACCGGATTCTGGAGCCCCCAAGAGTCCGTTGGCTGGGGGCTGAGCTAGTACCAACCAACCACCACACCAACCACTACCTCCTACCAGCCCCGGCCTCGGCCGGGGCTGGTTCGCGTCTGTGGCCGGACCCGCGTCTGCCTACCCTGGCGCCCGTTGCCGGGATCTTCCGCTCGGCACGGATCACGATAAAGACCGCCGGGCGGCTGCCGACATAGTGGAGGTGAGCACGACCAGCCAATCCGCCCGGGCCGGGCGCGGGCAGCTCGCCCGCAGCTCGATCGGGCTCGACATCGGGTCCACTGCAGTGCGCGCCGCGGAGCTGCGCTTCCGGGGCGGCGGCTGGGAGGTGGCCCGCTACGCCCAGGTCGGCCTGCCGCACGGCGCGGTGGTCGACGGCGAGGTCCGCGACGTCGCCGAGGTCGGCGCCGCCCTGCGGCGGCTCTGGAGCGCCGGCGGCTTCTCCTCCCGGCGGGTGGTCCTCGGGGTCTCCGGCCAGCGCCTGGTCGTCCGCCAGGCCGACGCCCCCAACGTCTCGGCCAAGGAGATGCGCTCGGCGATCGGCTTCAAGATCGAGGACCTGGTGCCGCTGCCGGCGGCCAACGTCGAGTTCGACCTCCAGCCCCTCGCCAGCAAGGGCGAGGGCGGCGACGCCGACCGCACGGTGGTGCTCGCCGCGGTCCACGGCGACGTGGTGCGCTCGAGCCTCGCCGCGGCGCACGCCGCCAAGCTCGAAGTGCGCGCCGTCGACGCGGTCCCGCTCGCCCTGGTCCGGGCGGCGGCGTCGGGCCAGGGCGCCGGCACCGAGCTGCTCGTGTCGATCGGCGGCGACCTGTCGGTCCTGGCGGTGATGGAGGAGGGTCGGCCCGGCTTTATCCGGATCCTCGGCCGCGGGGGCGGCGACGTCACCCGGGTGGTCGCCGAGGCCACCAGCCACGACGTCGCCGGAGCCGAGGCCGCCAAGCGGGCCGGGTCGGGGGTCTGGACCGAGCCGCTCGGGCGGGCCGCCGCCGACGCCGAGGTCCACCGCCTGGTGGTCGAGGTCCGAGAGACCCTCGCCTTCTTCCGCTCCCGACCCGAGACCGCCCCCGCGGTCGAGCGGGTGCTCGTGAGCGGGGGCGGGGCCCGCACCACCGGCCTGGTCGCCGAGCTCGCCTCCGAGCTCGGGATGCCGGTCGGGGTCGTCGACGTCCCCACTCCGGCCCAGCTCGTCGCTGCCGGCCTGGAGCCCGGGGCGGCCGCCCTGGCGTCCCCGGGGGCGCTCACGCCCGTCGGCCTCGCCCTGTGGCCGGTCGCCCCGAGCTTCAGCCGCCTCGACCTCTACCCGCTGTCGCTGCGGGCCGAGGCGAGGGCGCGGCGGGTCAACCTGGCGACCTGCGCGGCGGGCGTGCTCGTCGTGGCCGCCCTCGCCGGGGCCTGGGGGCTGCGCGAGCACACCCTCTCGCACCTGCGCAGCGAGGTCGCCGCCACCGACGCCCAGATCGTCACGACCCGGGCCGACTCGGCCCGCTACCGCTCGGTGACGACGCTCCAGGACCAGCTCGCCTCGGCCCATGCCCTGGCGACCGACGCCCTCACCGGTGACGTCGACTGGATCGGCCTGCTCTCCGAGATCGGCTCCCACCAGCCCAAGGGCGTGGTGCTCCAGAGCTTCTCCGGCAACGCCACCGCCCTGCTCGGCCAGGGGGCCGCCCCCACGCCGGGGGTGGCGCCGACGCTCGGCGACGTGACCCTCGAGGCCCAGTTCGACCAGCGCATCCCCCAGGTCTCCGCCTGGCTGGCGGCGCTCGAGACGATCCCCGGCCTGCAGGATACCTGGGTGAGCAGCGTGAGCGCCCCGAGCGGCGGTGGGTCGCCGGGGACCTTCGCAGCCACCACCACCGTCGGCACCGCGGCCGCGAGCACCAAGGCCCAGACCCTCCCTGGAGGTACGAGATGAACGCCAAGCTCGTCGGCAGCGTCGCCGCGGTGGTGGTGGTCGCCGCCGTCGCCTGGTGGCTGCTGCTCTGGCGGCCCGTCGGGCACAAGGTGAGCGCAGCGCGGGCGAGCGAGACCCAGGCCCAGGCCACCCTGACCGCCCTGCGGATCACCCTGACCGAGCTGCGCCTGGAGGAGACCAAGGTTCCCGCCGAGCGCCGGGCGCTCCACCAGCTGCAGCTCGCGGTGCCGGCCTCGCCCGAGCTCGGCCCCGCCCTCTCGCAGCTCTCGGGGGCGGCCGGCGCCACCGGGGCGGTGATCTCGGAGATCTCCCCGACCCCGCCGTCCGGGTCGGCCACCACCCCGGGGGCCCCCGTCGCCCTCCCGCTTTCGATGTCGGTCTCGGGCAGCTACGGCCAGCTCACCGGCTTCGTGCAGCGGGTCGAGTCGCTCCCCCGGCTGTTCGTGGTCTCCGGGCTGCAGTTCAGCACCGGCGGCTCCAAGGCGCCGATGCAGCTGTCGCTCCAGGCCGACATGTTCTACGACCCAGCCGCCGGCTAGCGGGTGGCCGTCACCTCCGCGCTCTCAGCGCACCCTTCCCCCTCGGCCAGCTCCGCCAGCGCAGCGCCCTCGGCGACCCCCGGGCCGGCCGTCGGCGAGGCGGTCGAAGCCCGGGACGGGGCGGGGCAGGGCCCCGGGGGTAACGCCGGGCGCGACCCCCACCCGCTGCGGGCCGCACTGCTCGTCGGACTGGCGGTCTCCGCCGGGGTCTTCGCCTGGTCGCTGTGGTGGGGGCCGCTCGTCGACCACGCCCCGGTCTGGCTGATCGGCTCGGACACCTGGATGGCCCCGACCGCCGCGATCTACGTCGCCCACGGTGCCTACCAGGAGGTCTACCTCGGGGCGAGCGGCTACTTCGCGCTGCCCCTCTCCGCGATCCTGCTCGCCCCGGTGGTCCGCCTCGGCGAGGCGCTCCACCTGGTCAACGGCTATCCCTACGTGCTCCCGAAGCCCTCGATGTGGCTGGTGGTCGGCCCCTTCACCCTCATCGCCGGCAGCGTCCCGCTGCTCTACGCCGCCCGCGCCCTCGCCTGGGAGGCCGGGGTGCGCCGGCGCCTGTGGCTGCTCCAGGCGGGCAGCGCCCTGGCGGTGTCGATCCCCTGTGCGGTCTGGGGGCACTTCGAGGACTCGCTCGCCACCGCCCTGGTGCTGCTCGCCATCCGGGCCCGCCTGCGCGAGCGCCACCTCGCCGCCGCCGTCCTCGTCGGCCTCGCCATCTGCTCCAAGCAGTGGGCGCTGCTGGCGGTGCCGATGCTGCTGCTCGCCGGCACCCCCCGGCGGCGGTGGGTGCCGCTGCTCGCCGTCGCAGCCGCGCTGCCGCTGCTGCTCGTCGTCGAGCCGCTCCTCGCCTTTCCGCACCAGACGCTTCGCGCCCTGGTCTTCGAGCCCACCCCCGACCTCGCGCTCGTTCACCAGGGCCACGAGTCGCTGCTCGCCGGCCTCGGCACCGCCGCGGACCGGATCGGTCGCATCGGCGCGGTGCTCGCCTCGGTGGTCCTCGCGTGGTGGATCGCCCGCCGCCACCCCCACCTGTGGCCCTTCGGGATCGCGGCTGCCCTCGTCGTGCGGCCGCTCGCCGAGCCCTACCTGCTCGGCTACTACCTCTCGCCGGGGATGCTGGTGCTCGCCCTCGCGGTGACCATGCGGCGCCGGCGGGTGGAGTGGTGGGTGCTCGCGGTCTGCGCCTCGCCGGTGATCTGGGCGGTGCCCGACGCCCGGGGCTCGGACCTCACCTGGTGGGCGGGCGAGCTGATCCTGCTCGGGGTCGCCGGCTTCGCCTGCGCCCGGGTCATGCTCGAGCCGGCGGCGGGGATCGGGCCGGCCGGCCCGGCGCCGTCTAGCATCGCAGGGTGCTCCGCTTCCTCACTGCCGGCGAGTCCCACGGCGAGGCCCTGGTGGTGGTGGTCGAGGGACTGCCTGCCGGCCTCGCGGTCACCGAGGAGTCCGTCGGCGCCGAGCTCGCCCGCAGGCGCCTCGGCTACGGGCGGGGACCGCGGATGCGCTTCGAGGCCGACCGCCTCCGCCTCCTCTGCGGGGTCCGCCACGGCCTGACCCTCGGCTCGCCGGTGGCGATCGAGATCGCCAACACCGAGTGGCCGAAGTGGGAGCAAGAGATGTCGGCGGCGCCGGGGCGCACCGAGCGGCCGCTCACCAAGCCCCGCCCCGGCCACGCCGACCTGGTCGGGATGCAGAAGTACGGCTTCACCGACGCCCGCAACGTGCTGGAGCGGGCCTCGGCGCGCGAGCCCGCGGCGCGCGTC
>JAKARG010000162.1 GCA_021819345.1 Actinomycetes bacterium
ACAGCGCCTCTGTCCCGCCGGAGCCTCCCGACCCGCTCACGTAGGCGTCGACGGCTTCGGTGCGCAGCACCCCCCGGGCGCGGCCCTCGGCGGAGAGCGCAGCCCGCAGGTTGCCGCGGGCGCGCGCGAGCCTCGACTCGGTCAGCGACAGGGCGTAGCGGGCCCCGTCGTAACGCTCGGAGAGGGCCGCCTCCTGGAGACCGAGGGTCTGGATCCGGGCCTCGAGCTGGGAGGCCTCGGCGCGCAACGAACCGAGGCTCTGGGACCCGAGCACCTGGGACCCGAGTACCTGGGCCGCAGCGACGGGTGCCATCAGGGCGGAAGCCAGTAGCACGGCGGCACCGAGGGCCACTGCCGGAACGGCGCGACGACAACGTCCCCACTTGCTCGTCACCACAATGGGAGCCGAGACTATGCCCGGCCCACCGTACCGGTCAAGGTTCGGCGCCCTGCTCCGCTCAGGACAGGCGCTCGACCACCATCGCCATCCCCTGCCCGCCACCGACGCACATCGTCTCCAGGCCGATCGTCTTGTCCTCGGTCTGGAGCCCGTTGACGAGCGTGGCCATGATCCGGGCCCCGGTCATGCCGAAGGGGTGGCCGAGGGCGATCGCCCCGCCGTGGAGGTTGAGCTTGTCCCAGTCGACCCCGAGGTGTCGGGCCGAGGGCACGACCTGAGCGGCGAAGGCCTCGTTGATCTCCACCAGGTCGACGTCGTCGATGCTCATCCCGGCACGGGCGAGGGCCTGGCGGCTGGCCTCCACCGGCCCGAGCCCCATGATCTCCGGGTCCAGGGCCGAGACCCCCGAGGAGACGATGCGCGCCAGCGGGGTGACCCCGAGCTCGGCGGCCCTCGTGGCGCTCATCACCACCACGGCTGCGGCCCCGTCGTTGAGCGGGCAGCTATTGCCGGCGGTCACCTCGCCGTCGGGGCGGAACGCCGGCCGCAGGGTCGCCAGCACCTCGACGGTGGTACCCGGCCGGGGACCGTCGTCGCGGGTCACGAGCGATCCGTCGGGGAGCTCGAGCGCGGTGATCTCCCGTGCGAAGAAGCCGTTGTCCTGCGAGGCGCAGGCCCGCTGCTGGGAGAGCGCGGCGAAGCTGTCCATCTCGGCGCGGGTCACCCCCTCGAGCTCCCTCACGTTCTCCGCTGTCTGGCCCATCGCCAAGTAGACGTCGGGGAGCCCGGCGGCGGGCTCCCAGGGCTTCATCCCGCCGGCGGCCCGGGCGGCGCTGCGCTCGATCGCCTCGGCGAAGCGGGGGTTCTCGGTGTCGGGTAGCCCGTCGGACATGCCCTTGCCGAAGCGGCTCACCGCCTCGACCCCGCCGGCTACGAACACGTCGCCCTCGCCCGCCATGATCGCGTGGGCCGCCATCCGGATCGTCTGGAGCGACGAGGAGCAGTATCGGTTGACCGTGACCCCTGGGGCGTCGGGCAGCCCGGCCAGCAGCGCCACCACCCGGGCGAGGTTGTAGCCGGCCTCGCCGGCGGGCTGGCCGCAGCCGATCAGGACGTCCTCGACCGATCCGGGGGGTACCTCTGGGACCTTGGCGAGGGCCGCCCGCACCATCTGGGCGGCCATCTCGTCGGGTCTGAGGTCGACCAGCGAGCCCTTGAAAGCCCTCCCGATCGGGCTGCGGGCGGTGGCGACGACGACTGCCTCGGGCATGGCTGGACCTTCCTGTACGCGACCCGCTCAGGTTACCGCCCGGTACGCAAGGGGGTTGGGCCCGGCGAGGTGGTCGGGGCCGGCGAGGTGGTCGGGGCCGAGAGCGCATGGAAAAGCGCCCTCAGGCGCTCGACCGCCTCGCTCGGGCGGCGGAGCGTGGTGAGGGTCCCGGCCGAGGACAGGACCCGGGTCGCCTCCTCCACACAGCGCCAGCCGGCGGGGTCGACGAAGCCGACCGCGTGCAGGTCGATGTCGGCGACCGGGACCCGGTAGGAGGCGAGCAGCGCGGCCAGCTCGACGAGCTTCCGACCGGAGCAGAGGTCGAGGTCCCCCTCCACGACAAGGTCCCAGCGGGAGGCGTTGACCACCACCGAGACCGCTGAGCCCACGGCTGGCACCTGCTCGGCGGAGATCATGGCGCTCATCCTCGGCCATGCTGCTGAGCCGAGCCTTGGGGGCCGCTGAGAAGCGCCGAAGAGCCCCCGGGGATTAGCCTCGGGCCATGACCGACCTGATCACGAGCCCGGTCCATGCGGACCCGGCCCTCGACGGCGACCACGAGCGGATGTCGCACATCGTGCTCGAAGGGGTGAAGCTCTCCGAGGAGGAGTTCGTCTCCGCCGGACCGTCGGTGGTGGAGGGAATCGTCAACGGGACCCCGGTGAAGGCGCTGTGCGGCAAGGTGTGGGTCCCCGGGCGGGACCCCAAGCGCTACCCGGTGTGCCCCACCTGCAAGGAGATAGCCGAGGGGCACGGCTGGAAGGTCCCGGCCGGCTGAGCGGGGGAAGTCACAGCTCTGGGGGGTACGGGGCCCCTTCGGCGATCAGGCGCCGCAGGGCCATGACCTTGGCCGGGCGGCCGAAGCCGACGCCGGCGACCAGGCGTCCTCCCCGCCCGAAGGCTGCCACGAAGCGCCTGTCGCCGAGCGATCCCTCGACGACCTCGCTCTCGTCGCCCGGGCGGTGGAGGCCGACCACCTGGATCTTGCGGTCGTGCTGGTCGGACCACACGTAAGCGACGGGATCGTAGGCGGGGGCCTCGTCACCGCGGAGGAGGGTGGCGGCCGCCGCAGCAGCCGACTCCACTGCGTTGGTCCAGTGCTCGAGGCGGGTGGGGCCGAGGCCCGGGAGGTCCCAGCGGGCGAGGTCACCGGCGGCGACCAGGTGGGGGAGGGGACGGCCGCCGGCGCGCACCCTGAGGCGCGAGTCGCAGCTCACGCCGTCTGCGATGTCCACCCCGGAGCCCTCGAGCCAGTCGGTGACCGCCTCGGCCCCGACGCCGACGACCACGACGTCGGCGGCGACCCTCGATCCGTCGCCGAGGCGCAGCGCCTCCACCCGGCCGGAGCCCTCCACCGCTTCGACGCTCACCCCGAGGCGCAGGTCGACCCCGTGCTCGCGGTGCATCTCGGCGACGACCGGGGCCAGGCGCTCCCCGACCACCCGGGCGAGGGGGGCGCCGGCAAGCTCCACGACGGTCACCTCCAGCCCGAGGGTCCGTGCGCTCGAGGCCACCTCCAGCCCGACGACCCCGGCGCCGACCACGAGCACCCGGGGCGACCCGTGGTCGAGCGCCTGGCGCAGGGCGAGGGCGTCGTCGAGGGTCCGCAGCAGGTGGACCCCGGTCCAGCCCTCGAGGAGCGGCAACCGCCGTGCCCGGGAGCCGGTGGCGAGCACCAGGGCGTCGAAGCCGATCTGCTCGCCGCCGGCGAGGACCACCCGGCGCCGATCGAGGTCGAGCCCGCTCGCAGTGCGCCCGAGCAGCCACTCGACCCCGAGGTCGTCGGCGCCGCCGAGGGCGGTGGCGTCGGCGCCGACCTTGCCGGTCAGCAGCTGCTTGGACAGTGGCGGTCGGTCGTAGGGGAGCCTGGGCTCGGCGCCGACCACGGTGATGCGGTCGTCGTGGCCCTGCTTGCGGAGCGCCTCCGCGGTCCGTAGCCCGGCGAGCGATCCGCCGACCACCACGACGTGCACGGCGGGGCTCTCAGCGGTCCCGTGCGCCGAGGGTTCTCAGTGGTTGGGGGCGCCGACGGCGTCGAGCGCCTGGGCGAAGGTGTTCCACGACAGCGTGGCGCACTTGATGCGCACCGGGAACTTCACCACGCCCTGGAGGGCGACCAGGTCCCCGAGCTCGGCGAGGGCGTCGGAGGAGCGCTCGGCCTCGTCGCCGCCGAGGCGCTGCTCGTGGACCGACATCATCCCCTTGAAGGTCGAGACCACCCGGCGGGCCTCGTCGATGGTCTTGCCCTTGACCGCAGTGGACATCATCGACGCCGAGCTCTGGCTGATCGAGCAACCCTGGCCGGCCAGCTTGACGTCGACGATCCGGTCGCCCTCGGTCTGCACGTAGACGGTGATCTCGTCGCCGCAGAGCGGGTTGAACCCGGTCTCCGCGTGCGCAGGAGGCACGGGCAGCTCCCCGCGGTTGCGAGGGTTGCGGTAGTGGTCGAGGATGATCTCGCGGTAGAGGTCTTCGAGTCCGGGCACGGAAGGCTCCTCGGGGTCGCTGGAGGATGTCTCAGGAGAAGATCCGGTCGGCGTCGACCAGGGCGTCGCCGAGGGCGTCGATGTCGGGCTCGTCGTTGTAGACCGACCACGAGGCCCGGGCGGTTGCCGCCACCCCGAGGTGGCGCATCAGCGGCTTGGCACAATGATGGCCGGCCCGGACGCACACCCCGTGCTCGTCGAGCACTTGGGAGAGGTCGTGAGGGTGGATGCCCTTGAAGGCGAAGGAGATCAGCCCACCGCGCGATCCGGCGTCGAGTGGGCCGTGGATCTTGATGTCGTCGCCGAAGCGCTCGGTGAGGCTGGCGATGGCGTAGGCGGAGAGGGCCTTCTCGTGCTCACGGACAGCGTCCATCCCGAGCTTCTCCAGGTACTCGACGGCGGCGGCCAGCCCGAGCGCCTCGGCGATCGGAGGGGTGCCGGCCTCGAACTTCCAGGGCAGCTCTGCGGGGCTGAAGCCGTCGGTCCGCACGTCGCTGATCATCTCGCCGCCCCCGAGGAACGGAGGCATCGCCTCGAGCAGCTCCCGGCGGGCCCAGAGCACGCCGATGCCGGTCGGTCCGAGCATCTTGTGGCCGGTGAAGCCGAAGAAGTCCGCCCCGAGAGCACCCACTTCGGTCGGGACGTGCGGGACGAGCTGGGCGCCGTCGACGGCGACGAGGGCTCCGGCGGCGTGCGCCGCGTCGGCCACCTCCCGCACCGGGGTGAGCGTGCCGAGCACGTTGGAGCACGCCGTGATGCTCACGAGGCGCGCTCCGTCGAGCTCGCGCTCGAGCTCCGAGGTGTCGAGTCGGCCGTCGTCGGTGAGCCCGAGGTAGCGCAGCACGATGCCCCGCTCCTCTGCGAGCTGCAACCACGGCACCAGGTTGGCGTGGTGCTCCATCGAGCTGAGCACCACCACGTCACCGCGACCGAGGTTGGCCCGGCCCCAGGAGTAGGCGATCAGGTTGAAGCTCTCGGTGACGTTCTTGGTGAAGATCACCTCGGCCGGGTCGTCGGCGCCCACGAAGGCCCCGACCCGCCGGCGGGCTAGCTCGTAGAGGCGGGTCGCCTCCTCGGCGATCGCATAGACGCCACGGTGGACGTTGGCGTGGGTGGTCGAGTAGTAGCCGTCCATCGCGTCGAGCACCGCTCGGGGCTTCTGGGACGAGGCAGCCGAGTCGAGGAACACCAGCCGCTTGCCGCCGACCTCCTGATCGAAGATCGGGAAGTCCTTCTTCACTGCCGTCACGTCGATCGCCATGCCTCGTACCCTTCCTCTTCGAGCTGTGCTGCGAGCTCGGGTCCCCCGGAGGTGACCACCCGTCCGCCGACCAGCAAGTGGACCACATCGGGGGTGATCCGCTCCAGGATCCGCTGGTAGTGGGTCACGAGCAGCACGCCGAGCCCGGGACGGGCCCGGCGCACCTCGGTGATGCCGGAGGCGACCACACCGAGGGCATCGATGTCGAGGCCCGAGTCGGTCTCGTCGAGGATCGCCAGGTCCGGCTCCAAGATGGCCATCTGCAGGATCTCGTTGCGCTTCTTCTCTCCGCCGGAGAAGCCCTCGTTCAGGTGGCGGTCACCGAAGCTCGGGTCCATCCCGAGCCGGCCCATCCACTCCATGATCGACACTCGCAGCTCGAGCACCGACAGGTCGACCCCCTTTCGGGCGGAGAGGGCCTGGCGGAGGAACTGCACCACCGGGACCCCGGGAAGCTCCTCGGGGTACTGGAAGGCGAGGAAGATGCCCGCCTTGCCCCGGGTCTCGGTCGGCCACGCGGTGATGTCCTCGCCCTTCCAGAGGATCCTGCCCCCGGTGACCTCGTAGGCCGGGTTCCCGAGCAGCGTGTTGGCGAGCGTCGACTTGCCCGACCCGTTGGGGCCCATCAGGGCGTGCACCTCGCCTTCACCGACGACGAGGTCGACGCCCCGGAGGATCTCGACCCCGTCGACTGCCACTCGGAGACCTTCGACCTGGAACAGCGGGACCGCCACGCCGGCCATGCTATTACCACTACGCCTGTAGGGGAAAATGAGTGGCAGGGGAGCGCTCCGGGACCTCTTTCCCATGGGTAGCGTGATGGCGATGCCAGGCTCGTGGAGCGTTGCGGGCTCGGCAGACCGCCTGGTGATGGTCGAGGGCGCCGCCTTCCTCGTGTCGGCGCCGAACGGTGACGTGGACCCGCATCGCGCCGAGGGCTTCTTCTTCCGGGAGACCCGCTTCCTCTCCCGTTGGGAGCTCACGGTCAACGGTCGGACGCCCGAGGCGCTGGCGCTGAGCGCCCCCGACCCCTATCGAGCCACGCTCGTGTCCCAGGCCGCGCCCCAGGCGAGCCGGGGTGACTCGACCCTGCTCGTGCTGCGCCACCGCTTCGTCGGGCGCGGCCTGCGCGAGGACCTCGTGGTCCGCAACCTCTCCGACGAGGCCGCCTACTGCGCCGTCGAGCTGGCCTTCGACGCCGACTTCGCCGAGCTGCACGCAGTGCGCAGCGGCCACGGCCTCCCCGGAGCCACGAGCGGGCCCGAGGTCCGAGACGGCGCCCTGGTCTTCGCCAGGCGCCACGGCGCCCACCGCCGGGAGCTGCGCATCAGGCTCACGTACCCGGTCTGTCTCGACGGCAACCTGGCACGGGCGGAGGTCGTGATCCCGCCCCGGGGCGAGTGGAGCTGCTGCCAGGAGCTGGTCTGCGCCTTCGACGACGTCGCCGTCGAGCCACGCTGGCCGGCGGGGCAGCCGGTCTCCCGGGCCAAGCCGGCCGAGAGGATGGCTGCCTGGCGCCGCAGCGTGCCGGTGATCGACACCGACCATGCCGGGCTGTGCCAGGTGGTGGCCGCCAGCGCGGAGGACCTCGGGGCGCTGCGGATCTTCGACCCGGAGCACCCCGACCGTACCGTCGTCGCCGCCGGGGCGCCCTGGTCCATGCGGCTGTTCGGCCGCGACTCCCTGCTCGCCTCCTGGATGGGGCTGCTGGCCGACCCGGACCTGGCCCTCGGCACCCTCCAGACCCTC
>JAKARG010000163.1 GCA_021819345.1 Actinomycetes bacterium
GCGCTTCTTCCTCCTCGCCCTGTGGGCGGTGCTGTTGGCCCCGACCTACCTGGTCGCAGTCGGCTGGGAGGAGATCGTCGACAAGGGTGGTCTGCTGAGCGACCTCGGGATCTGGGTTCCCGGGATCGAGCACCTGATCATGGGGCCTGGCGGGGTGGTGATCGTCCTCGCCTTGAAGCACATCCCATTCGCCTACTTCGCCGTGGCGCCGGCCATGGCGGCGGTCGGGGGGGACCTGGAGCACGCTGTGCGCACCCATGGCGGCTCGACCCGCTCGGTCGTGCGGACCGTCGGACCCGTCCTCCTGCCGGCCCTGGCGGCCGGCTTCATCATCGTCTTCGCCGAGTCGATGGGAGACTTCGGGGTGGCCGACACCATCGCCGCGAGCTCCCATTTCCCGGTCGCCACCTACACGCTCTACGAGGCGATCTCCACCTTCCCCACCGACTACGGAGTAGGGGCGGTCGTCGGTCTGGCCCTGGTGGGCTCGGTGGCCGTCGCCCTCGGGTTGCTCGCCTTGGTCCAGCGCGGCAAGAGCTACGCAGTGATCACCGGGAGATCGCGCCTCGCCACCCGCCGCGAGCTCGGCTGGCGGGGCCAGCTCGCGTCCAGCACCTTCGTGGGGGCGGTCTTCGCCGCCGCTCTTGCCGTGCCCGTTCTCGGTCTCGTCTCCTCCTCGCTGCTCACGCCGTTCACCGGGCTCACCTGGTCCTCGTTCACCCTCGCCAACTACCGGCCGCTGCTCGGGGTGAGCGGCCTCGGGGGCCCGGTCCGATTCTCGGGCGAGATGGCCCTCGTCGGGAGCATCCTGACCGTGGTCTTCGCCGCCGTCCTTGCACGCTCGCTCTCCTCCGAGAAGGCCGGATGGGCACGGGGCGCGCTCAACACGACCCTCCTCGCAGCCGTCGCGCTCCCGGGGATCGTCTTCGCAGCCGGCTACATCTTCGCCTTCAACCTGCCCCTCTTCTCCGAGCTCGGGATCTCGCTGTACGGGACGGTCCCGCTCCTCGGGATGGCCTACGTTGCCAGTGCCGTGCCCGGCAGCTCGCGGATCCTGCTCGGTCCGATGGCACAGGTCCAGAGCACGCTGCTCAGCTCGGCACGTGTCCACGGCGCCGGCTTGGTGCGCGCCTGGCGCCAGGGCATCCTCCCGTTGCTCGCCCGGCCGCTGCTCTGGTGTACCCTCCTCGCCTTCGCCGGGATCTTCCTCGAGCTGCCCATCTCCGAGATGCTCTATCCCCCCAACACCACACCGATGTCGGTGGCGATCCTCAGGGTGCTCGGCAAGGCGAACATCGGCGAGGGAACCGCGCTCTCGGTGGTCGCAGTGCTCTTCACCCTAGCCGTGGTCGCAGTTGCCCTCGGATTGTTCCGCCTCCTTGCCCCGGTCGGGTGGCGCCGGTGGCAACAGGCAGCCAGCCGGTCGGTGGTCGGTGGGCCTGGCTCGGCCGCTGGTGCGGTACCCGAGGCTCCAGCCGCCGAGCAGGTCCTACAGGAGGTGGGCTGAGATGTTGCGCAAGGGCAGACGGGATGCCGGCGGGCTGGGGGCCGGCGACGAGGTGCCAGGGGTCAGCGTCGCCGGTCTGGTCAAGACCTTCGGCTCGAAGCGGGCCGTCGACGGCATCGGCCTCGAGGCGGAGCCGGGGACCTTCCTGGTGCTGCTCGGTCCCTCGGGCAGCGGGAAGTCGACGCTCCTGCGCTGCCTGGCCGGCATCGAGGAGCCGAGCGCCGGCACCATCCGCTTCGGCCGTCGCACCGTCGACGGTCCGGGAGTGCATCTCCCGCCCGAGAAGCGCAACCTGGCGATGGTCTTCCAGGACTATGCGCTCTGGCCCCACCTGACTGCCGAGCAGAACGTCGCCTTCGCCCTCCAGCGCCGGCGGGTGGACCCCGAGGCGCGTGGGCGGGCTGCGCGCGAGATGCTCGAGCAGGTCGGTCTTGCCGGTCTCGCCGGTCGCTATCCCGGCGAGCTGTCCGGCGGGGAGCAGCAGCGGGTCGCCCTCGCTCGGGCGCTGGTGGCCGAGCCCGGCCTGTTGCTCTTCGACGAGCCTCTCTCCAACCTCGACGCCGATCGACGGGAGCGCCTACGGGTCGACATCGGTGCCATGGTCCGGCGATCGGGAGCCACTGCGGTCTACATCACCCACGACCAGGCGGAGGCCTTTGCTCTCGCCGACCGGGTCGGTGTGCTCGACGCGGGCCGCCTGGTGCAGTACGACTCCCCGGAGCGGGTCTACGAGCAGCCCGCCACCACCTTCGTCGCCCGCTTCACGGGCCTGGCCGGGGAGCTGGTCGGCACCCACGTGGGGGGCGGTGTCGATGGGATCGGCGTGGACTGCCCGGTTGGCGTGGTCCGGGGCCGTCCTCTGGTCACAGCCGAGCTGCAGCGCGGTCAACGGGTGCGGGTGCTGGTACGACCCTCGGCGGCCCGTCTGGCAGAAGGTGACCAGCGAGGTTCCGGCTCGCCTCTCGTCGAGGGCGTGATCTGCGATGCCGCCTTTCGTGGGTGGGGCTACGAGCACGTGGTGGAGCTCCCGGGTGGCGCACAGCTCTCCGGCGTGCCAGCCAGCCGGCGGGTCCCCTTCGGAGAGCGGGTGTCGGTGACCTTGGACCCGAGGGGCTGTCTCGTCGCTGCCGACGACGGCCCGCCGGCCGGCGCAGCCGGACCGGGAGCAAGACGGGCCGACGGGGTAGCCGGATCGCGCCAGATGTCCGTGCCCGTCGAGGTGGCCGGGGAGGACCCGTCGGCAACGGCGAGAGGCCTCGGGGAGCGGGTCGGCTCCCAGCCGGAGTCGCCTCCTCTAAGCGGGCTCCGCCACTGATCTGAGCCGAGAGCCGGAGGCTCTTGGAGCGAGCCCTTCCTACAGGGCGAAGGCGCTCGCCGGAGCGTCGCTCCCAAGAAGGTCTCCCGAGCCGGCGGCCCACGAACCTCCCGGGAGTGGTCGCCGGCCCGGACTGCTGTGGCCCGATCGGGCCAGGGCCAGGTAGGCCCCCCGCTCCAGCGACAGCCCGGGCGGACCTCGATCCGCGATCACCTAAGGGCATCTCGCTACACGGTGGCCCCCGCTGCAGGGGCTTTCGACGCTCCCGTCCGCCATGGGACAGGGTCTTTGGACCCCCCCGTCGATACTCCCACGCGGCGGTCATCGAGAGCCCAAGGACCCTACCGCGAGGCTCGGCCCGTCGCTCATCCTGAGCAGGTCGGACCAGCTGGCTGTGGCGTCGGTGGTCGATCCCTGGAGAGGAAGGTGGGCAAGAGATCATGAGACGAAAGGTCTTCGATCTGATCGCAAGTGCGGGCGGTTTGGTGATGGTTGCAGTGCTCGTGGTGGCCGGAGCGCTGCTGATGTGGGGGTACAGCTTTACGAGTGCAAATGTCCACAACCAGCTCGCCAAACAAGAGATCTACTTCCCGCCCAAGGCGGCGTTCGCCCACGCCAAACTCGGGACCGAGATCACGCCGTCGATGATCCCCTCGGTGTCGCGCTACGCCGGCCAGCAGCTGCTCACCGGCCAGCAGGCCGCGGCGTATGCCAACGACTTCATCGCCGTGCACCTCTCCGAGCTGCCCTACCACGGCGTCTACGCAGCCATCTCGAGCAAGGCTCTCGCCGCCAAGCCGGGGAGCGCCGAGGCGAAGGAGCTGAGCGGACTGGAGCAGACCTCCTTCCAGGGCACCACGTTGCGGGGCCTGCTGCTCGAGGCCTACGCCTTCTCCACCTTCGGCGTCATCGCCCTGTGGGCCGGGATCGCCGCCTTCATCCTTGCCGCTGTCATGGCCGTCTTGGTCGGCCTCGGGTTCTGGCACAGCCGCCACACCCCGGCGGAGGCCGAGCTGCTCCCCGCCCACGAGCGGTAGGCGGGTGATGCCGGTCAGGCGACGCAGCGCATGGGGTCGGGTCTTCGGGCTCGACCTCGTGTCGTTGCATGCCCCCTCGGTGTGGGACTTCCGCCAAGAGGTGATCCTCCAAGGACCGCTCGCGGACGTCATTCCCTCCACCGACGAGCTCGAGATGTACCCGATCGGACCGACCTCCATTGCTGCCTGGATACCGTCGAGTACTGCCGTCACCTCGTCGAGCGTTTCGGCGCTGACCGCCGGCTCCAGTTCTACGCTGCTCCCCTCGGGCCGTTCCTCGACCCCGGGAGCCGGGCCTTCGACCACCCCGAGCTCGGGTACCGCAAACGGTTCACCACCTTGGAGGACCATCGCCGGGCCCTGCTCGGGCCCACCTGGCGCGAGATGCTCTCCTACGAGACGGACTGGATGACTCGCAATCGGATCGTCGAAGCCACCTACCGGGTCGGAGCCGGGCTCAACGACCTGAAACGTGCGGCGGGACTGATCGACGTCGCTACCCATGCCAACGTTGCACGCCACTTCGCCGTCGCCCAGGAGGTCTTTCGCCACCTCGACGCCATGGCGAACCTTCCAGAAGCGCAGCGTCGCGAGGCCCTCGTGCAGCTTGCCGGTCAGGTGGAGCAAGCCAACACCGCCAGCCTGGTGGGCGAGCACGAGCTCGAGTGGAAGACCTCTGCGGGCCTACGCCTCAGCTGGGTCCTGGCCCGCCATACCGCGGCGGCTCTGCCCCGGGAGGCTGCCCACGGCGTCGCCCGGCTTGCAGGCCGCTACGACGTTGCCGTCGCGAAGCCGAGGACCCTCCCTGTTCCCGCCCCCAGCCGGGTCCGGCTCTCGCCGAGCAGCAGCGGACGTCGAGCCATCGCGGATGAGTAAGGTCTGCGCGGTCCGGAGAGCGTCGAGCACCCACAGGACCTGGGGTGCTCATTGCCCGCTACGGCGAGCCGGTCGAGCCCCCACCTCTGGCCGGGTAGCCTCGGGAGGTGGGTCGGGCTCGGGTGGCGATGTTGTTGGTCGTGACCGACGACGGGCGACTGTTGCTGCATCACCGTGACGACAAGCCGGGCATCGCCCACCCCGGGTGCTGGGCGGGTTTCGGCGGAGCGGTCGAAGACGGCGAGTCGGTCGAGGAGGCTCTCAGTCGGGAGGTGGAGGAGGAGACCGGGGTTGTGGTCACCGATGCCCGCCTGCTGGTCGAGACCGTCGACGCCGAGGGCGACGGGCGGCTCGTGTCGCTCTACTACACCGTTGGCGGCATTCGCCCCGACCAGATCGACCTGCGCGAGGGAGCGGGCGTCGGGGTCCACTCCCTCGCCGACCTCGACACCCTCCCGGTCTCCCCGTTCGTGCGCCGGGCGATCACGGATCATCTCGCCCCGCTCCTCACAGCACTGGCCCGCACCGCCTGCGAGCCGGACGCCGGGCCCGCCGGCCGCCGCAACCCGCCGGCAGCCGCCGACCCGCTGACAGCTGCCAACCCACCGGGGCAGTACGCGACCGACCGCAACCTGGCGGCCCGTCAACGTCTCTGGGAGCGCCAGGAGCCGGCTTTCGACGTCGTCGCCTGGACCCTCCGGCTCGCAGAGGTGGGAGCCGCGGTCAGGGTGCTGGACGTGGGCTGCGGCAACGGCCGCTACCTGGACGTGATGGCAGCGGCGGGGGTCGCCGCCGTCGGTTGTGACCTCTCGGCGGGGATGCTCCGCTCCGCTTCCGCCCACCGGGTGGTGGCAGCCGATGCCATGGCCCTGCCGTTCGCGTCGGGACGCTTCGACGTCGTGCTCGCCCCCCACATGCTCTACCACGTGGCCGACCGGCGAGCAGCGGCCCGGGAGCTCCGTCGGGTCCTCGCTCCCGGGGGCCGCTGCGTGGTCGTCGCCAACGGCGCCGGCCACCTCGGCTCGCTTCGTGCCCTGGTCGAGGCAGCCGTCGACCAGCCGGGCTGGAAGTGGGCCGATCGGCTCGCCGCTGCGTTCTCCCTGGAGAACGGAGGGGATCAACTGGCCGACGCCTTCGACCAGGTGGCCTGCGTGCGACCCGCCAACCCCGGCCGTGCCGTCGTCACCGACGCCGAGGTGATCGCCGGCTACGTCGCCAGCGTCGCCGACCACTACGGACAGGACCTTCCCCGAGGATGGGACCGTGTCGTCGACGCCGTGCGCTCCGAAGCCAGCCGGGTCATCGAAGCCTGCGGTTCCTTCGTGGTCGAAGGGGACGTCGGCGCCTTCGTCTGCTCGTAGCCGCCGCAGGATCGACCGGCACCCTCGCGAGCCACGCCTGTCGGCCGACGAACCCGCCGAGCACCCAACGACACATCGCACGGCTACCCCCGAGGTGCCGTTCTGCTCGGCTGCGGGCGTGCTCGAGTTCGGAGTTCGGGGCGGGCGATCTGCGACACTTGGGTCGTGGTTCCCGTTGGCGTCGGGGGCGGCCGCTGTCGGCTGGATTACGCAGCTGGACCGGCGGGTGCCAGTAGCGCCTCCGGCGAGAGCTACAGTGGGCCGTGCTATTCGAGGCGGTCGCCCGGCCGGAAGGGTCCTTCCAGCAGCCTGTTGGTGCCGACGCGATCGCTGCTATGTGCCGTAGGGTCCTGGGCAACGCTGTCGAGGTTCGATCGGCGACCGAGCTCGGGTGGGGTAGCTACAACTCGACATTTCGCGTCGAGTTGGTGCACGGTCCGGCGCTCGTGCTGCGAGTGGCTCCGCAGGCTGGGTCGCAGTTGCGCTCTGAGCGTCACTGGATGCGCAGCGAGTACGCGGCTGCGCCCTGGCTCGTCGGGCTTGGGTCTCTCGTTCCCCGGGTCGTCGGTGCAGATTTCACGCATCAGGTCATCGACCGCGACTATCTGGTCCAGACGCTGCTGGTGGGCACGCCCGCTCCAGAGTTGATGTCGGGCTACTCGAGGAGCCTGTGGCCTGGGTTGTTCGCTCAACTGGGTGAGATCTCCAGGAGGATCCATGAGGTGCCCGGAGAGACGTGGGGCCCGGTCTCAGCGCCGGTCCACGGGTCGTGGAGCGGGGCGGTGCTGACTTCGCTGGCTGAGCGCGCCGCAGACTTGATGTCGATGTCGGCCCCCTCCCAGGACGTGAAGGACTTCGCGCTGATTGTTGAGGCCAGCCGCAGCCAACTCGATCAGATCGCTCGTCCAGCGTTGCTGCATGGTGACCTGTGGACCGCCAATGTACTGCTGGAGCCGACCGCATCTCGGCCGACGGTCATCGGGGTGCTCGACAGCGAACGCGCCTGGTGGGGGGACCCCCTAGCGGACTGGGCGCTGTACCGGGCGAACGCCC
>JAKARG010000164.1 GCA_021819345.1 Actinomycetes bacterium
GGCGGCGTCGGGCTCACGGGAGGCGTCGGGCTCGCGGGCGGCGTCGGGCTCACGGGCGGCGGGCGATGTTGCCGAGCACGCCGGCGGCGAACATCTCGACCACGAGGGAGGAGCCGCCGAAGGAGACGAAGGGGAGCGGGACCCCGGTCACCGGCAGGAGCCCGACCACCGCGCCGATGTTGATCACCGCTTGGCCGAGGAGCCAGGCGGTGATGCCGGCCGCCAGGTAGCCCGAGAAGCGATCTCGGGCGCCGCAGGCGATCCTCACCCCGACCACCCCGAGGGCGAGGTACAAGCCCGCGAGGAGCACTGCTCCAACCAGGCCGGTCTCCTCGCCGACGATCGCGAAGATGAAGTCGGTCGAGGCGTTGGGCAGGTACCCCCAGGAAGCCAGGCTGGAGCCGATCCCCTTGCCGAGGAGCCGGCCGGAGCCGAGGGCGACCAGGCCCTGCACCGACTGGAACCCCGACCCCCTCGCGTGGGCGAAGGGATGGACGAAGGCGGTGAGTCGCCGCCAGCGGTAGGGCGCGACCACGGCCATCAGCAGGCCGAGGACGCCTCCGGTGGCGAGGATCGCGGCAAACGGCTTGGGCGGCAGCCCGGCGGTCCCGACCATGGCGAGAGCGATGACCACCAGCACCGCGGTGGTCCCCATGTCCGGCTGGGCCATGACCAGCACTGCGAGGATCCCGACGATCGCGAGCACCGGTCCCATCTGGTAGCGCCAGTCCCCCTTGGCCCCCCGCTCCGACCGGCGGTCGAGGGTGTCCGCGGCGAAGAACACCAAGGCGAGCTTGGCGAGCTCCGAGGGTTGGACCCGCAGCGACGAGACGCCGAGCCAGCGCGAGGCACCCCCGACCCGGACGCCCACATGGGGAACGAGGACCGCGAGCAGCATCACGATCGCGACCACCATGGCCGGCCGGGCGAAGCGGCGCCAGCGGCGACGGTCGACGCGAAGCGCTACGAAGAAGGCGATAGTGCCGATGGCGATCCAGAGCGCCTGGCGCTCCGCCTCGTACCAAGGGTTCCCGTACTGCTGGAGTGAGAGCACCGCCGAGGACGACAGCACCATCACGAGGCCGGTCAGGTCGAGCACCCCGAGGATGAGGAGCAAGATCCGGAGGCTGCCCCTGCCTGACCCCTCCGAGGAGCGGATCGGCACGGGCCGTCCCGACGCCCCGGTCCGGGAGCTCGGCGAGGGCTGGGTCGAACCGTTGCGCTCGCTCCGTCCGGCCAGGGTCCCGGTCCCCCCCGCGCCTCCCCGAACGCCGGTCACCCGACCTTCCCCCGAGCGAGGTAGGCCCCGTAGAACGCCCCGATCCCGAGGGCGGCGAAGGCCCCCGAGAGGATCCAGAACCTGACGGTCACCGTGGTCTCCGGCCAACCGAGCAGCTCGAAGTGGTGGTGGATGGGGGCGATCTTGAACACCCGGCGATGGAACAGCTTGAAGCTGCCCACCTGCAGGATCACCGAGACGGTCTCCACCACGAACAACCCTCCGATGATCGGCAACAACAGGTCGACGTTCTCCAGCAGGGCGATCACCGCGATCGCAGCACCGAGGCCGAGGGAGCCGGTGTCGCCCATGAAGATCTTGGCCGGGGCGGCGTTCCACCAGAGGAAACCGGCACAGGCCCCGATGAACGCCGTGGAGAGTATGGCCTCGTCGAGCGACGCCGGGTAGGGGTTGCGGTAGACGAAGAAGTGGCGCAGCTGGAAGAAGCCGATGATGGTGAAGGTGATGAAGGCGAAGGCCGACGAACCGGTGGCGAGGCCGTCGAGGCCGTCGGTCAGGTTGACCGCGTTGGTGGTGCCGAGGATGGCGAGGACCGCGAGGACCGACCAGCCGATCGCGCCGAGCTGCCAGCCGGGTGAGTCGTAGCGCACGAACGACAAGCGAGTGGACACCCCGAGCACCTTCACCGCGACGACCGCGAAGCCGGCGGCTACGAGCAGGAGGGCGCCGGCCTTGGCCCGGGCGTTGAGACCGAGGCTGCGTCGCCGGCTGACCTTCATGTAGTCGTCGACGAACCCGATCAGCGCGGCGAGGCCGATCGTGACGACGGCTGCGATCCCCCGGGCGGTGAAGATCTCCAGCCGGCCGGCGTGGGCCACCGTGTAGCCGAGGATCGCCGCGCCCACGATGGCGATGCCCCCCATCGTCGGGGTGCCCGCCTTGACGAGGTGGCCACTCGGGCCGTCCTCCCGGATCTGCTGGCCGATGCCCCGGACGCGCAGCGACCCGATGAGCAGCGGGGTTCCGAGGATGGTGGCGAGGAAGCCGACGGCGCCGGCCACGAGCAGGGCTACCATCCAGCGCGGCCCCTGCGCAGCTCCGCCCGGCGGGCGAGGAGCCGCTCGAGCGACCGACGGGTCACCTCTGCGTCGCTGAAGGGCCTGACCTGGCCGCGGACCTCCTGGCCGCTCTCGTGCCCCTTGCCGGCGACCACCACCACGTCACCGGCGCCGGCCACCCAGATCGCGGTCTCGATCGCCTCGGCCCGGTCGGGGACCACCCGCAGCTTCTCGGGGTCGGCGGCGCCCGCGACGACCTGCGCAATGATCGCGCCGGGGTCCTCGTTCCTCGGGTTGTCCGAGGTGACCACCGCCAGGTCGGCGATGCTCGCCGCCACCCGGCCCATCTCCGGGCGCTTCTCCTGGTCGCGGTCGCCTCCGGCCCCGAAGACGACCACCAGCCGGCCGCTGGTCAGCTCCCGCGCCGCGCTGAGGGCGCGCTGCAGGCCGTCGGGGGTGTGGGCGTAGTCGACCAAGACGGTGAAATCCTGGCCTGCGTCGATGCGCTCGAAACGTCCCGGGACCGAGGAGACCGCGGAGATCCCCGCAGCCACGTCGGCCGGCGGGACGTGCAGGGCTTCGGCAGCGGTGGCCGCAGCGAGGGCGTTGGCGACGTTGAACCTGCCGCCGAGAGCGAGGCTCACCTCCTCGCCGCGCCACCGGAACCGGCTCCCGGCCGGCCCGACCGAGAGCTCCTCGGCGTCCCCGGCCCCGAAGGTGGCCACCGGGAGACCCGAAGCACCCAGCGTCTCGATCAGCCTCTGGCCGTAGGGGTCGTCCCGGTTGACCACCGCCACACCACAGCGGCCGCGCTCGAACAGCCTCGCCTTGGCGGCGAAGTAGTCCTCCATGCTCGGGTGGTAGTCCAGGTGGTCGCGGGTGAGGTTGGTGAAGACCCCGGCGGCGAAGCGGACGCCGTCCACCCGATGCTGGTGCAGGGCGTGGGAGGAGACCTCCATGGCCACTGCGCGAAAGCCGTCACGGCGGAAGCCGGCGAGGCGCTCCTGGAGCTCGGGAGCCTCGGGCGTCGTCCTCGCCTGGGTGAGGGTGCCGAGCGACGCCGCCTTCCAGCCGTAGACCTCGAAGACCGAGGCGAGGAGGCTCACGGTGGTGGTCTTGCCGTTGGTGCCGGTGACCCCCACCACCACGAGGTCCTCCGAGGGCCAGGAGTGCAGGGCCGCTGCGACCGGGCCGAGGGCAGCGCGCGCCGAGCTCACGATCACCTGTGGCACGCCGAGATCGAGCGGTCTCTCGCAGAGCAGGGCGACGGCGCCCTCGGCCACCGCCACGTGGGCGTGGTCGTGTCCGTCGGTGCGGAGACCGGGCAGGCAGGCGAAGAGCGCCTCGCGCCCCACGCCCCGCGAGTCGAGGCTCACCGAGGTGATCTCGACGGTGGCGTCGCCGTCGACGGCCAGGAGCAGGCCGGTGCCGACGAGCGACCGCTCGACCAGGAGATCGAGCCGCACGGGGTCAGCGTCCGGTCCGGTGGGCCCCACCCGGGGCGGTCACGAGTTGCCTGCCAGCACGGCGCCCATCCTGGTCGAGCTGGCCGGCCCAGAGGGAACACCGCCCGACGAGGAGACCCCGGGCACCGAGGGCGCACCCGGCACCCTCAGGTAGGTGACGGAGCCGGGCTGGACCATGCCGAGCTTGCTCGCCGCGGACAGGATGCGCCCGGGAGTGTCGAGCTGGTCGACTTGGAGCCGGAGGTCCTCGTAGGTGTTGGCAGCCTGCTGCTCGCTCACGCTCAGGCGGTCGAGGGTCAGCTGCTTCTCGGCCGAGACCACGTGGAGGATGACGAGGGCGAACACGGCAACTACCGCCAGGAGGGAAAGGCCTCCGAGGACCAGCCGGGGCCTTACCGGGGCCTTGGCCCGGTGTCGGGGCTCGACCAGCCGTAGCTGACGGGCCTCCGAAGCGACGCTCTCGGCGGTCGGGTCGGCCACCATCGCCGCGGCCACAGCCGCTCCATGCGCCCTTCGCCCGCCGTCGGAGCCGACCCGCAGCACCCGCCCGGAAGACCTGGCAGCCGAGCGGGAGGGAGTTGACGCCGACGGCGGGGCGACGAAGGAGCCGGAGGCCGCCCGACGGGACCGGGCCGCGGACGCAGCGGCTGCGAGGCCGCCGCTCGTCGAGCTGCGACGAACCTCTTCGAGACGGTCGGCCCCAGCGCGCGCCCGGGGGGTGCCGGCGGAGCGGGGGGCGCCGGCGCGTCCAGGTCTGGAGGAACCCGAGCGGGAAGGGGCGTCGAGGGTGGTGGTCACGGTCGGCTCTCGGTCGGGAGGCTCTCGGTCGGTCGGCTCTCGGTCGGGAGGCGCTCGCCGGCGCGGAGGCGGGCGCTCTCGGCTCGGGGGTTGGAGGAGATCTCGCCGGCGCTCGGACGTCGCCCGCGCCGGCCGAGGAGGCGCAGGCTCGGACGCGCCCCGCAGACGCAGGGCAGTCCCGGCGGGCACTCGCAACCGCCGGTCGCAGCGTTGCGCAGGCGGTCCTTGACGATCCGGTCCTCCCCGGAGTGGTAGGAGAGCACCACGATCCGACCACCGGGGACCAGGCGCTCCACGAGCTCGTCGATGGCTCCGGGGAGCGGACGCAGCTCGTCGTTGACCGCAATGCGCAGCGCCTGGAAGCTCCGCCGGGCCGGATGGCCCCCGCTGCGGCGGGTAGCGGCGGGGATTGCGTCGCGCACCACCTCGGCCAGACGCCGGGTGCTGCCGAGGGGGCGGGCGGCGACGATCGCCCGGGCGACCCGATCGGCGAAGCGCTCGTCCCCGTAGTCGGCGAGGATCCGGGCCAGCTCGGCCTCGGGAACGGTGTCGAGCAGATCCGCGGCCGACGGACCCGAGGTCGGGTCCATCCGCATGTCGAGTGGCCCGTCGTGGCGATAGCCGAAGCCCCGCTCGGGCCGGTCGAGCTGCCAGGAGCTGACCCCGAGGTCGAGCAGCGCTCCCGACAGCCCGGCGACGCCCAAGGCGTCGAGGGCATTACCGGCCTCGGAGAAGCGCGCCTGCAGCACGGTCGCCCTTTCCCCAAAGCCCCCGAGCACCGCGGAGCTGGCGGCCACCGCCTCGGGATCACGGTCGATGCCGACCAGGCGCAGACCCGGGTACGCCTCCAGGAGGGCGCGGGCGTGGCCGGCTCCCCCGAGGGTGCCGTCGACAAGCACCCCGGGGGGTACCGGCCCGAACAGCTCCACGACCTCGGAGAGCATCACCGGGAGGTGCCCGAGATCCGGGGCCGGGCTCATCCGCAGCCCCCCGACCAGCTTGCCGCCGGGATGTCTCCCCGGTCGCGCGGAGTGGAAGCGGGCGGAGAAGGGGACTCCCACCCTGCCGGTCGAAGGGCTGCGCAGGAGCCCGACCAATCTCGAAGCGCAGCGGTCGAAGTAGCCGTACCCGCTCAGCTCCCCGTGTCCGTGGCTGCAGCCACGGCGTCCACCGGGTCGAGGAGGTCCGCCTCGGCGGGACGCACCCGGGACTCCCACTGCAGTGGGTTCCACAGCTCGATGCGCTCGAGGGCACCGACGACGAGCAGGCGGTCCTGGAGCTGGGCGAAGGCCAGCAAGTGCTGTGGAACGGCGACGCGTCCCTGCCGGTCGATCTCCACCTCCTGGGACCCCGCCGCCCAGACCCGGGCGAGATTGCGGTCTGCGCCCGAGCGCGCCTGGGCCAGCGAGTACTCCTGCAGCCGCTTGCCGAACTCCGCGGGGGTCCACAGCGCGAGGCAGCCGTCGAGGTACTGGGTGAGGAACGCCTGAGGGGTCTCGAAGCTGCTCCGGAAGCGCGCCGGCAGGACGACCCGTCCCTTGCTGTCCAGGGAGTGCTCGTACCTCCCGAAGAACATCGACGCCACTGGTCACTCGGCTTTCGTCCTCCGCCACGCTCCGGGCCCACCCCTTCGCGCCACTTCGCTCCACACTACGCCCCTTCGCCCCACCGGGTCAACAACTCGCTGCCCCGGAGACGCTCCTCGTGGCGCGCGCCGGGGACCACGTCCCCCGGAGATCAGCTGTGCCGGGGGTCCCCTTGCCCGACGGCGTACCCCGGGTCAGGTGAGCGGCGGCTCCTGGCGGGAGGCCGAGCCGAGGAGCCCACCGATGCGCCCGCCGGCGTGGCGTAGCACGTCGCTGACCGAGAGGGTCCCGCTGACCCGGCCGTCGGCGTCGGTCACCACCAGCCAACCCCGCTTGCTGTCGGTCAGGGCGCCGAGCGCCCGGTCGAGGGTCTCGTCCGCAGGGAGAGCCGCCTCTCCGGAGTCCGCCAGGCGGCCGAGGTCTCGTCGGCGCCTCGGTCCCCGACCGACCTTGGCGGCACGTCCCGGCGCATCCTCGTGGCCGGACCGCAGGGTCCGGGCGGTCGTGCGCCTCCGCCGCTGGCTCGAGCGGGCTCGCCGGCCCACCGGGCGGGCCACCGGGCTGGGCTCGACCGATCCCGGCGTGACTTCGAGCGTCGCAGCATCGAGCACGCCGAGCAGCCGGCCGACCTCGTCGACCACCGGCGCAGCGCGAACACCGGCCTCCCGCAACCGGCGCAGGCCGACACTCGGCCGCATGCCTGCCTGGAGCAGGACTCGCGGCGGGCGGGCGACGGCGCCGACCCGCTCGCCGGCGAGAGCCGGCAGCCCGGCGTGGCAGCGGGCCGAGGTCATCTCGTCCCGGGAACGCCGCTGTGAGCTGAACAGGGTCTGGCCGCTCGCCCGTGACAACGCGACGGCGACGGCGACGGCGGCGACTGCGGGGACCAGGAGGGTCCCTACACCGGCCAGCTCGACGATGAGCAGCACGGAGGCTACCGGGGCGCGCGAGATACCG
>JAKARG010000165.1 GCA_021819345.1 Actinomycetes bacterium
TGCCTTCGCTGCTCGCCGTGACCCTCTCGGCACTACGCGGAAGCCGCCAGCCACTCCTGCGGTCGAGCCGGGTCCGATCCGAGAGAGCAGTCGAGGCGATCGAGCTGGTCGCCCGGCGGCCTCTTCCCTACCAGGTGGACGGGGACTACCTGGGAGAAGCCGAACGCATCGTGGTGCGTTGCGTGCCCGATGCGCTCCGCCTGGTCCTCCCGCCGGGAGCCCGGATGCCCTGAGCCTTCCGGGCTCTGCGGTCTGTCCCCCCTCGGTCCCGGACTTCGCTTCGCCGGCCGAAGGGATGCTTGCGGCGAGGCTCCCGTGGCCGTAGATTCTTCCGGTCCGACGCAAGGCCGCTAGTTCGCGGTCGACCGGTACGTGAAAGTTTTCACAATAGCTCCACAACAGCTCGGAGGCACTGTGGCCCTCACTTGGAGCCGCACGATCGAATGGGACGTCGACGACTGGCGCCAGGGCGCGTCTTGCCGCGACACCGACCCGGACCTGTTCTTCCCGGTTGGCACCACTGGCCCCGCAGTGGAGCAGATCACGGCCGCCAAGGCGGTCTGCCACGAGTGCAGCGCCCGGCTGGCGTGCCTCGAGTTCGCCCTCGAGACCAATCAGGAGGCCGGGATCTGGGGAGGCACCTCGGAGGACGAGCGGCGCAAGCTACGCAAGACCTGGCTCGCCGCACGGCGCCGGGCGGCCTCGTAGCCCCTCTCGCTACCGGCTGCCGGGCCGGATCACGACGTCTACCGACTCCGATCGCGACGGCGGCGGGGGCGCCTGACAGCCGTCACCCCGCCTGGCCGTCACCCACCTGGCCGTCAGAGGGTCGGAGACCAGCCGGACCGGGCTCTCTAGAGGTTCTCCAGGTCGTCGTCGACCAGGTCGAGCGGCACCGTGAGCTCGACGATCGTGCCTCCCTCGGAGCGCATCGAGATCCTCCCGCCGAGCTGGGTGGTGACCAGGCTGTTGACGATCGACAGCCCGAGGCTGGTCGGTCGCTCCAGGCTGAAGCCGCCGGGCAGCCCGATGCCGTTGTCCGCCACGGTGACCGAGAGCTCTGCTCCGGCTCGACGTAGGGCAACCTCGACCCGGCGCTCGGCGGGCGAGGCTCGGCCGGCCGGGAAGGCATGCTCCGCAGCGTTCTGCAAGAGCTCGGTGACCACCACCGCGAGAGGGGTGGCGATCGCTGCCCTCAGGTTGCCCGCGTCACCCTTCGTGGCGATCTCAACCGGCGCCTCGGGCGAGCCGAGGTCCTCGGCCATGCGCACGAGGGCCGGGAGGATCTCGTTGAAATGTACCTGGTCGGCGGTGTCACGGGAGAGGATCTCGTGGACCACGGCGATCGAGCGGACCCGGCGCTCCGACTCCTCGAGGGCGTGGCGACCCGCGCCGTCGGGGAGCCGGCGAGCTTGCAGGCGCAGCAGCGAGGAGATCGTCTGGAGGTTGTTCTTCACCCGGTGGTGGACCTCCCGGATGGCGGCATCCTTGGACAGCAGCAGCAGGTCACGCCGCCGCAGCTCGGTGACGTCTTGGAGCAGGACGAAGCCGCCGGTCACCGAGCCGTGGTCGAGCAGCGGCACGCAGCGCACCACCAGGGCCGCATCGGGGCCCCGGACGACCTCCTCGGTGACCGGCTGGCGCCCTGCGAAGGCAGCGGCGATCGCCGTCTGGTGCAGACCTGCCTCTTCGAGGCGAAGGCCCTCGATCGAGTTGTAGAGGCCCATGCGGTGCAAGGCGTTCACCGCGTTGGGAGAGGCGAACTCGACCCGGGCGGCGGCGTCGAGCACCATCACCCCGTCGCCCACCCGGGGCGCCTCGCCCTCCTCGTCCAAGGGGAAGGGCAGCTCCCCGTTGGAGATCATGCGGGCCAGACGATCGAAGACCTCGACGTAGGTCCGCTCCAGCTCGCCCGGTCGGCGCCCGACCGACAGCGCCGACTCCCGGGTGAGGACCGCCACCAGCCGACCACAGCAGCGGACCGGTATGCAGACCATCCGGGCTCGCTCGTTGCGACTGGAGATGTCGATCTCTCCGTCGACGACCGCCCCGAGCTGCCAACCACGGGCGACGAGCGGGCGCTCCTGCTCTCCCACGATCCGGCCGACCAGGTCGTCGAGGTGAAGGGTCCGATTGGTGGTCGGTCGCACCTGACCGACCACGACGAAGCGCTCGGTGCTCGCCCGGACCGGCACGAACAACAACAGGTCGGCGAAGCACAGGTCCGACAGCGTCCCCCACATGGCGACGAGCCGCCGGAGGTGCGCGACCACCGCGTCGTCGTAGTCGGTGTGCTCGCCGAGCAGGTCGGTCACCGTGGCCATGTCCGCTCCTTCGACCTCATCCCCAGATCGACCGGCCCAGGCGGAGCAGCCCGGCGAGGTCATGGATGTCGGCCTCGAGCTCGGGCGCGGTGGCCACCACCTCGGCCAGGACCGACAGCTGGTCGCGCTGGGTCGCCTCGGCCCTCGCCACCACCTGGAGGTTCCTGCACGTCTCGCCCACCTCGGCGAGCACGCTCGCGACCTTGGGCGCCTCGGCGTCGACCAGCGGGTAGAGCACCTCGGCCAATCGGTCCGCCTCGGCCACCACCCGGGCCGCAGAGTCGGAGACGACCGGGTCGGCCAGGTAGGCCGGGAGCACCCGGTTGAGGACCAGGCCGCCCACATGGAAGCGCTTCGCTCGGAGCAGCTTCATGAAGAACTCGGCCTCGTGGGCCGGGGCCGCCTCGAGGGTGCTCACCACGACGAAGGTCGTCCGCCGCTCGGCGAGCAGCGCCTCGACCGCCCGGGCCCGCTCGACGAACCCCGAGTACATGGTCTGGAACAATATGAAGAACTCGGCGATGTCGGAGAGGAAGTCCGACCCGAGGATCCGGTCTGCCACCTGGTAGAAGGGTCGGCTGGCCAGGTTGACCATCCGGCTGCGGTAGGGGGCGATCAAGAGCCGGAGCAGTCGCGAGGAGAACAGCTCCGCCATCCGCTCTGGAGCTTCGATGAAGTCGACGGCATTGCGGGTCGGCGGCGTGTCCACCACGATGAGGTCGAAGCGCCCTTCACGGTGCAGCTCGTAGAGCCGCTCGACGGCGATGTAGTCGTGGCTCTGCACGAACTTCCCTGCGACGTTCTGGTACAGCGGATTCTCCAGGATACGGGCCTCGGTCTCTGCGTCGGGGGCGTGGCGGTGGACCAGGGCGTCCCAGCTCTGCTTGGTGTCGAGCATCGCCGCCCACAGCTCGCCGCGCGCCTCGGACCCGGCGGGGCCGAAGGCGGCCGGCGGGACCCGGCGTGCCTCGTTGCCGAACTCGGGGAGACCGAGGGCGTCGGCGAGGCGCCTCGCCGGGTCGACGGTGAGGACGAGCACCCGGCCGCCATGGGTGACGGCCGCCATGGCCCCGAGGGCGGCGGCGGTGGTCGTCTTGCCGACCCCACCCGAGCCGCAGACGATGACGACCTCCTTGCCCACCACGAGCTCGTCGAGGCTCCGGGGTCCCGAGTCGGGCATCGAGGCAGCCGCCATGTCGGATCAGTAACCGAGCTCGGCGCCGAGGGCGTCGGCGACCTGGTGGGTGGCGCGCAGGCCGTGGGAGCGAAGGAACAGATAGGGAACGTAGAGCAGCGGCACCTCGGCGTCGATCCCCCTACGGAGGCGCTCCAGGTGCTCGGTACGGCTCCGGCGCGTCGCGACCATGAACCGGGCTGCCTCGAACAGCGGCCGAGGGTCGACCCCGAGCTCGACTTCGAGCGCCCCCCGGAGCTCATCGGAGGCGAGCCGGTCGAACAGCTCCTCCTCCTGGCGACTGAACAGCTCCGGTAGCACCCGATTGACCACGACCGCAGCGAGCGCGACGTTGGTCTCGTCTCGGAGCCGTTCGACGAGGCCGAGGGTCTCGCTCACCGGCATCTCGGCCGGCGTGGCGACGACCACCACCCCCGTCGTGGCCGGATCGCCGAGGATGTCGAGCATCCATCCGGTCTGGAGCCGGACGAGGCCTACCTTCACGAGCTGGTTGATCGCCTGTGGGGCAGCCAGCTGGCCAACCACGTGCCCCGACGCCGACGCGTCCACCACGACGGTGTCGTAGTGGCCCTCCCGCACCTCCCAGCAGAGCTTGCCCACGGTCACGATCTCCCTGACGCCGGGGGCCGCGGTCGCGACGTAGTCGAACATCTTGGCGAGCGGACCGATCCGCGCCACGACGGGGAGCCTGAGCTGGAGCGAGAGGTACTGACGAAGGCTCGCCTCGGTGTCCATCGACATCGCCCAGAGCCGGGCGGAGATCTCCCTCGGCTCGAAGCCGGTCGGCCCGGCCTCGAAGGACTCGGCGAGGTTCCCCTTGGCGTCCACCTCGCAGACCAAGGTGCGACGCCCCCGCTCGGCGGACAACAGGGCGAGCGACGCCGCCACGGTGGTCTTGCCGACGCCGCCCTTGCCGGTTACGAAGATCAGCCGGCGGTCGAGCAGGTCGCCCACGTGGCCCGAGGGTGACCGAGAAGGCTCAGCGGTTGGCGGCGACGCCGAAGCCGACCTGGCGGCTGTCGTGGCTCACGCCGATCTCGACGTAGGCAACCTTCGCCGCCGGCACCCCGACTCGCCGCCCGCGCCGGTCCGTCATCCAGAGGACCCCGGTGCCGACCCCGAGAGCCTCTTCGACCTGGCGGGCCACGGCGTCGGCATCGGCTCCCTCGCCGAGGTCGACCTCGATCTCCTTGGGGGTATCGGTGACCCCGATCCGCACATCCACCCGGTGGCTCCTCGCTCGTCTATGCCGCATCCTACTGAGACCGCAGTGGCTGGGGCGACCCGGCTCCGGAGCGGACCCCGCTCAGGCACCCAGCCCGCCGGGGGAGTCGATCCCCCTCGGCAACCTCCGGGGGTCCCAGCCGAGACGAGACACGGCGGTCTCGAACGCGAAGCGATCGGTCATCCCCCCGACGTAGGCAATCGCCCGGCGGGCACGGTGCTCGTCGTCGTCGGCGCTGCTCCCGTCGGCGCTGCTCCCGTCGGCCCTGCTCCCGTCGGCCCTGCTCCCGTCGGCGCTGCTCCCGTCGGCCCTGCTCCCGTCGGCCCTGCTCCCGTCGGCGGCCAGAGCGGAGGCGGGCAGCCGGGAGGGGTCCTCGACGAAGAAGTCGACGAGCGCCCGCAGGACCGCCACCACCGCCTCGGCTTGGAGCCTGGAGGCCGCCTCGGTGTAGATCCGCTCGTAGTTGAAGCGCCTGAGCTCGGCCAGGGCCCCGGCAGCCTCGGCGCGCATGCCGACCTGCCCGGTCGCTGCGACGCAGTCGACCAGCGCGGCGATGAAGGCGCGCAGCTGCGACGAGCGGCTCCGACCGGCGAAGTCCACCACGGCATCGGGCAGGTCGCCGGGATCGACGATGCCGGCGCTGATCGCGTCCTCGAGGTCGTGGGCGCAGTAGGCACAGCGGTCGGCCCAGCTCACGACCACCCCCTCGGGGCTGTGCGGGCTCGGCAGGGACCACGAGTGGTTACGGATCCCGTCGAGGGTCTCGGCGCAGAGGTTGAGCGGCGCGAGCACCACGTCTGCGCCCCACACGGCGTGGTCGTAGCCCGCCTCGAGGTACGGGGAGAAGGCATCCTCGCTGGCATGACCACCGGGCCCGTGACCGCAGTCGTGGCCGAGGGCGATCGCCTCGGTGAGGGCGACGTTGAGCCCTACCGAGCTCGAGACCGCCGTGGCCACCTGGGCCACCTCGAGAGCGTGGGTGAGGCGGGTGCGCTGGTGATCGCGGGGGAACACGAACACCTGCGTCTTGCCCGCGAGGCGGCGGAAGGGAGCCGAGTGCAAGATGCGGTCGCGGTCGCGCTCGAAGCAGGTCCGAGCCCGGTCGGCCTCCTCGGCGACGAGGCGGTTCCCCGCTCCCGATGCCCGAGTGGCACCGGCTGCGAGCATCCGGTCCTCCGCCTCCTCCCGGGCGAGGCGGTCCCGGTCGCGCGGGACTATCCGAGGCTCGCTCCCGCCCCCGTGGGCGTGCACCACGCCGATGTCGTCGGGGTGGCCGAGCATGGTCGCCGCCCAGCCGGCCATCCGGCCCCCCGGGCCGGGCCGGGCCTGCTCACCCGCTGGCTCCACCCCCTCACCGTAGGTCAGCCGGGGTCGGCCGACCCACCCCGGGGCACCTCGGACCGGCTCGCCCGATCCCCACGGTGCGCGCCGGCCGCCTCGGTCAGCTCTGCGAGCCACGCCGGGGCGTGCTCGGATGCCCAGGAGCTCCCGATCCGGCCGGTGAGCATCGACCCCATCGAGTCACGGTCCGAGACCGCGAGGGCCACGTGCCCGGCGACCACCAACACGAACACCACGGCCAACCAGTTGTGGACGAAAGTCGCCCCCATGCGCCAGCTGAGCGGGAACGGACGGTACCAGCGCAGGAGGCAACCGGTCGCGAGCATCACGAGCCCGGCCCCCGCAGTGAAGGCTGCGTTCAGCTTCTGGCCGGGGTTGAACTTCCCGAGCCGGCACGCTGCGTCCGCCCCCCGCCGGGACCCACCCCGAAGGACCGCTCGCGCCCAGCGGCGGTCTTCGGGGCCCCACCGGTTGACCCGGGCGAGGTCGGCGCGCAGCCCTTTGCCCCAAGAGCCGCTCAGTGCGACGAGCACCGGTAGCGGCAGCGCCAGCCCTGCGTAGACGTGGACCCGCTCCACCAGCTCCCTCCGCCCGATGAGCGCCTCGAGCGGGGCGAGGTACAGGGCGGCACCGGTGATCACGAGCGTGGCGAAGAGCGACGCGTTCAGCCAGTGAACGACCCGCTCGACTCGATCGAAGCGCAGCAACGAGGGGCGCCGGCCGGCGGTGCGCACCTCGCCGCCCGAGGGGCTCTGGTCCAGTCCGGTCGGCGAACTGCCCCCCGCCGATCCTCCGGCCACCCCTCAGCCCGCTCGCTTCGGTGGGTGGCCGCTGATCCAGGCATCCTCGGGGTAGCCGTTCTGCTCCCAGTAGCCCGGTTCGACCCGGTCGCTGAGGGTGACCCGCGAAAGCCACTTGATCGACTTGTAGCCGAACATGTCCGGCACGTACAGCCGGACAGGGCCACCGTGGCCCCGGGTGAGGGGGGCTCCCAGCATTCGGTAGTTGA
>JAKARG010000166.1 GCA_021819345.1 Actinomycetes bacterium
TCTGGCAGACCGCGACGCACCGGGCCCGGGTCGGCCAGGCGGCCCGGGTCGACTGCTCCCTCGTCGTCGACGAGGCCCAGAACTTCCTCCACCTGCCCCGCTCCTTCGACGAGATGCTCGCAGAAGCCCGGGGATATCGGCTCTCGATGGTCCTCGCCCACCAACACCTGGGCCAGCTCCCCCGAGAGCTTCGAGACGCCATCTCCGCCAACGCCCGCACCAAGGTGTGGTTCTCCATGTCCCCCGAGGACGCCCACGTGCTCTCCCGCCACGTCGCCCCCGAGGTCTCCGAGCACGACCTCTCCCATCTGGGCGCCTATGTCGCAGCCGCCCGCCTCGTCGTCGACAGCGAGGAGACCCCCGCCTTCACCCTTCGCACCCGGGCCGCCCCGGAGCCAGATCCCGGCCGGGCCGAGGCGGTGCGCGCCGCCAACCGGGAAAGGCACCACCGGCCCCCCACGCCGGCAGCGAAGCCCCTCGCCGGGCGGACGCTGCCTGCAGGCACGAGGACCGCCGGCGGGAAGAGGCAAGGGCTGCGCGCCGCCGACGAGACGCTGCATGCGATCGCCGCGGCACAAGCTGGTGCCGACACCACCCCGGCTACCCCCGCTGACCCCGCTACCCCCGGCCATGTCCGCAGTGGGCTCCACCATGGGCTCCATGAAGGGCTCCACCATGGGCTCCGTCGCTCACTGGAGCCCTCGGACCCGCCTGAACCACCACCACGAGGCGCCGGGGAGGGCTCCGCCGCGTCGGCGGACTCGAGGGGTGGGGGGGTATGAGCGTGGCTGATGATGCCGGCCGGAGGCCGGTCGGCACTGGGCCGGCTGGTGCTGGGTCGGCCGGTGCTGGCGGTGCTGGCTCGCTCCGTGCCGCTGGGCCAGGGTCGGCTGGTGGCGGTCGTCCGCTCGGCCCGGCCGCCGGCCGGAGCGCATCCGTCCTGCCAGGTGCTCCGGCGCCGTCAGGCGCTCCGCATCGCCTCTCGCCGGCACACAGCGGCGCTGCGCTCCGCTCCAGGTCATCCGGAGGTGCTCGCCGTGGCTGGCAGGACGTCGAGGCTCGGCTGCTCTCGATCGTCGGCCGGCTCACCGAGCGCGACCGCCAGCTCTGCCGGCTCCTCGACGACCACCGGGTCCTCACGACGGCCCAGGTCGCAGACGTCGGCTTCGCCGGGGAGCGCCGGGCGCGGATGCGCTTGGCCGAGCTGTACGCGCTCTGCGTCCTCGACCGCTTCCGACCCCAGGCCTGGGGGAGCCCGTCTCCGTTCCACTGGGTCCTCGGCCCGCTCGGCGCAGCGCTCGTCGCCGCAGAGAGCGGCACCGACCCCGCCGATCACACCTGGCGCAGGAGCCTCGCGCACGACCTCGCAACCAGCCAGCGCCTCGCCCATCTCGTCGGGGTGAACGGCTTCTTCACCGGTCTGCTGCGCTCGGCACGCACCCGGCCCGGCAGCGAGCTGGTCGAGTGGTGGTCCGAGCGGCGCTGCGCCCGGGAGTGGGGCGAGGTCGTCCGCCCCGACGGCTACGGGATCTGGAGCGAGGCAGACGCGACGCTGCCGTTCCTCCTGGAGCACGACAACGGCACCGAGCGCCTGGAGCGCCTGGCGGCAAAGCTCCCCGGCTACGCGCGCCTCGCGGCCGCAGCCGGGCATCCGAACTGGGTCCTGTTCAGCTTTCCAAGTCCCCGGCGCGAGCGTGACGCCCGCCGGGTGCTCGCCCACCACGGCGTTCCGGTCGCGACCTGCGTGCGCCACGCGGGCAGCCCCCCCGACGCCGCCATCTGGCTCCCCGTCGCCTCCGGCACCGCGCGCCTGCGCCTCGCCCAGCTCGCCGACGTTGCGCTCCCCCAAGCGTGAGCGTCGCCCTCGACGACACCACCCCGGGGCTCGCCGCCAAGCTCGCGGCGGCAGCCGGCGGGCTCGTCCTACTCGTGGCCATCCTGGCCGCGGGGGCGGGGGCGGGGATCGCCTCGCTCTTGGGAGGCGGGAGCGCCGCAGCGTCCGAGGCCGCGACGACCGAGATCCCCCCGGCGATGCTCGCCCTCTACCAACAGGCCGCGGCGAGCTGCCCGGGGCTTCCCTGGAGCGTGCTCGCCGCCATCGGCACGGTCGAGTCTGACAACGGCACCTCGACCCTCCCCGGCGTGCACACAGGGGCGAACAGCGCCGGAGCCGAAGGGCCGATGCAGATGCTCGCAGCCAGCTTTGCCGCCTACGACACCCCGGTCCCGCCCGGCGGAGCCACACCTCCTTCGCCCTACGACCCCGCAGACGCCGTCTACGCGGCGGCCCGGATGCTGTGCGCCGACGGGGCGAGGGACGGGGCGGACATCGAAGCGGCCGTGTTCTCGTACGACCACGCCACCTGGTACGTCGACGAGGTCCTCGCCCTCGCCCAGTCCTACGGCGAGACCGCCGCCCAGACCGTCACGGCGGCGAGCGCAGGCGGCGCCGCGCTCGACTGGGCGCTCGCGCAGGTCGGGACGCCCTATGTCTGGGGCGGGGAGACCCCAGGGGTTGGCTTCGACTGCTCGGGGCTCACCCAGGCCGCCTACCGTGCCGCCGGCATCAGCCTGCCGCGCAGCGCGCAGGCGCAGTACGACGCGGGGCCGCTCGTGCCGGGCGGCCAGCCGCTCCAGCCCGGCGAACTCGTCTTCTTCGGGGAAAGCGTCACAGCCGTCGACCACGTCGGCATCTACGTCGGCGTCCAAGACGGCCAGAGCGTCATGGTCGACGCGCCGCATGACGGCGCAGACGTCCGGGTCGAGCCGTTCCCCGACGTCGTCGGCGATGCCTGGGGCGACGAGATCTACCTTGGCGCTACCCAGCCGGGGTGAACGGGCTTCGACGTCGGCGTCCAGCCGTCGCCGGCACTACACATCCCAGGACCGAGGCCGCGATTGAGATCACTCCTGGCGGTCAGTTCGGGCCAGCTCAGCTCAGGGTCGCCAGAGCGACCACACCGCTCAGCACGCTGAGCACCGTGTGGGCGGTCTGCCACTTCTTCGACTTGATCCCGTGGGCCACCACGATCGCACCACCGACGGTGGCGATCGCCCCGAGCATCTTCAGATCCTCCTTGTCCATCTCACCTCCTTCATCAGCCTGGCGCCCTTCGCGCGGGAGGTCGTCGTCCTCACTTCACTTCGAGGCCAGGTAGGCGACTCCGAGCACCGCCCCAAGCGCTCCGACGAGGAACATCAGCTCCCGCTGGTCGAGCGTCGGCGACGTCGCAGCCGGCGCGATGAGGCTCGCCAGCGCCTGCGAGCAGCGCGGGCATGCCCCCGCCCCGAGAAGGTCGTAGCCGGTGATCGGCATATGGCACTTCGGGCAGGTGCCAACCTCGCGCCCGGCGCGCTCGGCGAATGCCTTCACCGCTGCGAGCTCGGCCTGCGCGGCGTGAAGGGCAGCCTCCGTCACGTTCTTCGCTGCGGTCACCTCCGCCAGGCTCTTCTCCAGCCCGGCGATCGAGCGCTCATCGGAGACCGCGGACAGACCGCGGTCGAGCAGGTCGACGACCGCCCCGGTCAGGGTCGCGCCGCGCTGGGCGGCGTAGGCGTCGCACGCCTCCTTCAACGCCGTGGGGACTCGGGCGTAAACCACCTCGGTAGCCATGTCAGAGACGCTAGCATATTTGACAGGCTTCGCAAGCACCGTCTGTCCTTGTCCCGCCATCCCGAGGGGTGTGGTCGTCCCAGGAACGCCCCCTGCTCCTGGGATCGGCGCGACGGGATCCCGGCACCGAGACCCGAACCGGGTCGCAGGCTTTTCTCCGAGGCATCTCGCTGCCCTGCCCCTGCCCGACGCGCCGAAGGCCTTGCGTTGCGAGCCCGAGGAGAGGTCTCATCCATTCGACGCCGCCGATGGAGGGAGCTGCGATGTGGCGAGTCGCCATCTACGGACGAGGGATCGAGGGGCGCGCTGGAAGACGCGCGCTCGACCGCCGGGTCAGCGCGCTCGCCGCCGAGGTCGCCCGCCGGCCCGGCTGGTGCCATGTGGCCACCTACCTCGACCAGTCTTCCGGCCGCCTGCGCCCGGGGCTCGCCCGGCTGCTCGCCGACGCGCCCGTCGGCTTCGACCTGGTCGTCGTCGACGGCTACGAGCAGCTCTGTTCGAACCACCACGAGCTCGCCGCGACCGTCGAGCGGCTCCGATGGGCCGGCGTCGAGGTCGTCGTGGCGCGCCCGTCCCGGGGTCGGCGGCTGGCCAAGCTCGTGGCGAACCTTGCCCTCGCCGACTTGGTCAGCGAGGCCGCTCGCTGAGCCCTCAGCACCCGCCGCTGCAGTACCGCCTAGCGCGCCAGGACCACGGCGAGGAGCGCGCCCGCGGCCATGAACGGCGCCATCGGCACGGTCAGCGGGGGCCCCCGGCTGGTGAGCCGCAGGACCAGCACGCCGAGCGCGCCGAGCGCGAAGGCGGCGAGCGTCCCGGTCGCGACCGCCGGCCAGCCGAGCCAGCCGAGGTATAGCCCGACGACGGTCGCCCACTTCACGTCTCCCATCCCCATCCCCGACGGGAAGGCCATCCCGAGGGCGAGGTAGAAGCCGCCGAGCGCGAACCCGGCGATCCCGGCGCGAACAAGGGCCCACCACGTACCGTCGAGGCCCGAGGCGAGCGCGAGGAGCAGACCGCCGACGAGGAGGCCGGCTGCTATGGCGCAGTTGGGGACACGGCGGGCGAAGAGGTCGGTCGCGCTAACCACCGTTGCGAGCGCACCGAGGCAGAGGTAGGCGCCAAGGGCCGGGGTGAAGCCGAAACGCACGACGATGGCCGCTTCGCAGGCCGCGCCGGTGGCGCAGGTGGCGGCGACCCGGGCGGGGGTGTCGATGCCAGGAAGCCTCCGGCGCTCGGTCACGAGCGCGGCCGCGCCGGCCGGCGCGCTTCGCTCGGCTCCGCAGCTGCAAGCGAGCGGTAGAGGGTGACGGTGGCGGCCTCGACGTCCAAGTCGAGCTCGGCCAGGCGGCGGCGCAGCAGCTTCCAGGTGGTGGCGATGGCGTCGGGGCGGCCACAGCGGGCGTGGAGGGCCATGAGCCGGCGGTAGGGCTCCTCGGCGTAGCGGTCGAGCTCGATGGCACGCTCCAAGACCGCGAGCGCGCCGGCGAGGTCTCCGGCGTGCTCGTCGAGCTCGGCGAGGCGGAGCTGGGCGTCGAGCGCCCTTCGGTGCAGCTCGGCGCGTACCGGCTCCACCCAGGGGTCGTCGTCGGCCCCCTCGAGCAGGTCGCCCCGGTAGGCGTCGAGCGCGTGGCACAGCGCCCGGCGGGCGGTCTCGTCGTGTGATGCCCGGGCGGCTTCGGCGAGCGCGGCCTGGAAGTCCCAGAGGTCACAGCTGATCTCGGTGGGCTTCGCCCGGTAGTGCTCGCCGATCTTCTCCAGCACCTCTGGGGTCTCGGCACCTGCGCCCCGCAGCGCCGCACGCAGGTCCCCGAGCGCCCGCCAGAACTGCTTGAGCACCCCCTCGGGCGGGGTGTCGGGCCACAGGGCGTCGACCGCCTGGCCGGCGGTTGCCCCGCCAGGCCGGCACAGGTACCAGGCGAGGAGCATCCTCGCCCGGCTGCGCAAGCCGGCCGAGACCACCGACCCGGAGATGGTGATGCGCGCCGGGCCGAGGATCTCCACGCGGATCGGGCGCAGCCGAGCATCAGGCCCTTCGACGGGCTCGGGGCCGGGCATCGGAGCCCGGTCGGTCGGCGTCGGCGCTCCGTCGGGCCGGCCGAGAGGGAGCAGCTCTGCGAGCCCGTCGGGATCTGCGAGGCCGTCGGCGAGGCGAGCAAGAGCACCGTCTCGCCCGCCTGCGGGGTCGGCCCCGACACGCTCGGCACAGATGCGGTCGGCGGTGACGCTGCCGGCCACCTCGGCGCTCGCAGCGAAGACCGAGCCGAGCAGCTCGGCGGCTTCTTCGGCGCCGAGGGCGAACAGCTCGGCACCGATGATCATTCGAGCCAGGCGCTCCGGCTTGGCGTCGACGACGATGTGGGTGGCGTCGGTTGCCACCCGGGCCGTGGCGGCGGCGGTGTCGCCGAGGAACACGACCGCGATCCCGAGACGATCCGCTCCCTCGCACAACCCCGCCCACCGCCGGTCCGACTCGCCCGAAGGGGCGTCCACGAACACCAGGAGCGCCGGCAGCGGGTTCTCGGGATGCTGTGCTCTATAGCTCCTGGCGTCGTTCGCCCCGGCGGCGTCGACGCGTCGGGCCCGAGCGATGCGCTCGGCCTCCACCACCCGAGCCACCTCGAGCGCGCTCCCCGCTCTTCTGATGGCGGGCTCGGGGCCGAGACCGGGCACGAGCCGCTCGGCGAGCTCGCCCGAGCAGAGAACCTCGGCTGCACCGGGCCCTTCGCGAACGAGCAGACCGGCGAGCAGCGCCCTTGCGACGTCGTTCGCCGCCGGGCCGCTCAGCGCTGCACCCGACAGATCGGTGACCTCGATCGTGACGCTCTGCCCGTCGCGCACCCCGACCTCGAGCAGCCCGGGGCGAAGGCGGTCCTCGACGTCGCAGGCGAGCAGCTCCTCGCCTCCTGCGCCGACGCCGGTGGTGGCGGCGGCTGGGTTCGCGCCGGTGAGCCGAGCAGACGCCGTGGCGCCGGCAGAGTCCTCGGCGACGTCGTCGGGGTCCCTGACCGAGCAGGTGAGGAGCCGCAGCGTCGGGCGCAGCGGCGCCTCGCTCAGGTCCAGTCCGGGCTCGGGCGGCCGGTAGCGGTAGGCGTGGCGGCGCCGCAGCCTGCCGATGGCGACCGTGGCGGCCACCCCGGCCGCGAACGACCCTGCCACCACCGAGCCCGACGGCAGCCGCACCGGCTCACCGCCGCTTCGATCCGACCGAGCGGCGTCGTGGGATCGGGGGACCGTCGCCGTGGTCATCGGGTTGGGCGTCGCCGGAGCAGAGGTCGGCGGAGCAGTAGCCGCCGGAGTAGTGATCGGCGGAGCAGAGGTCGGCGGCATCGAAGCTGGCGGCGGCGATGCCGAGGGCGTCGCCGGTGACACCGGTGTGGTGGTAGTTGTGGCCGGTAGGAGCAGGGTCCAGCCGGGGTCGATCCAGTGCGGGTCGCTGAGCGTGGCCCCGCCGGGCTCAGGCCGGCCCTCGTTCATCT
>JAKARG010000167.1 GCA_021819345.1 Actinomycetes bacterium
GTAGGGGATTAGCTGCGCCTGGCCGACCTCGTCCGGGCGGTGGGCAGCGAGGAGCTGGCCCGGATCCTCGGTACCGGCTCGCCGGCCACGCTGGCGCAGCTCGCTGCGGCGGCGCCGGGGCCCTGGGGGCACATCCTCGACCTCCACCGGGAGGCGCTGTGCGAGGCGGTAGGAGCGGTCACCGTCCTTGCGGCGGGCTGTAGCGCCGGCGCGGCGCCGAGGCCCCTGATCGGCCCGGCGCTCACCGACTTCCTCGGGGCCACCTCGAGCTGAGGCCCCGGTCTCCCCGGCCCTCGCCCCTCACCGAGCCTGCGAAGGACGTCGGCCCCGAGCGCTCGTGGAGGGTCCTCCTGCGACGCCGACAACGCCCGCCCTAGGATGGAGGGCGTGGGCAGCCGACGGCGGAGCCTGGATCCTGCCGAGGTGCCCGCCGACCCGTTGGATGCCTTCCGGGCCTGGTATCGCGAGGCGCAGGAGGCCGGCGTCGTCGAGCCGGAGGCGATGGCGCTGTCGACCGCCGGCGCCGACGGCAACCCGGACGTGCGCTTCGTGCTGTTGAAGGGTGTGGACCGTCGAGGCTTCGTGTTCTACACCAACGAGGGCAGTGCCAAGGGTGGTCAGCTCGCCGCCAACCCGAAGGCGGCGCTCGCTTGGAGGTGGGAGGCGCTCGACCGCCAGGTGCGGGCCGCAGGTCGGGTCGAGCGGGTCGACGACGAGGTGGCAGACGGGTACTTCGCCAGCCGGCAGCGCGGCTCGCAGATCGGGGCATGGGCCTCGGAGCAGAGCCGGGTGCTCGTCGATCGAGCGGTCCTCGAGGCCCGGGTCGCCGAGATGGAGGCCCGGTTCGCTGCCACTTCGGTGCCCCGTCCCCCTTGGTGGGTGGGATTTCGGGTCGTGCCGGAGCACCTCGAGCTCTGGCAGGGCCGCGACAGCCGCCTCCACGATCGGGTCCGGTTCAGCCTCGGTCCCGAGGGTTGGGTCCGTGAGCGCCTGTCTCCCTGAGCCCGAGTCATGGTCGGCGCTTCGTCCCGGGGGTGCCGGCTGGACCTGTCGACTTCGGGGCTCGACCAACCCGGGGGCGGGGACCGATCCCTCTGGGGCAGCGACCCGAGCCACGAGGAGCGGGTGATGATAGCGCATCAGCACCTTCCCGAAACGGCATCCATCCGGTAGGATCAGCTCCGGAGCACCGGTACCGCGAGCCCCGGTCGAGGTTCCACCCCGGTGGGGGCCTCGGCCACCTCCCGGGTCGAGGAGAGGACGTCGACGAAGTGCCAAACAATCACGCCGCCCAGCCCGAAGAAGACCTGGTCCGCCTCTACCTGAACGACATAGGCAAGCACGCACTGCTCACCAAGGACGACGAGGCTCGCCTGGCCCAGGCGATCGAAGCGGGCCGTGAGGCGCGAAGCGAGCTCGCCTCGGGTAAGACCGTCACCCCGGCCCGCAAGCGGGAGCTGCGGCGACTGGTTCGCAGCGGTGACGAGGCGGCCGAGACCTTCGTCAAGGCCAACCTCCGCTTGGTGGTGTCGATCGCCAAGAAGTACCAGGCGGCAGAGCTCCCTCTGCTCGACCTGGTCCAAGAGGGCAACCTCGGTCTGATGCACGCGGTCGAGAAGTTCGACTGGCGCAAGGGCTTCAAGTTCTCGACCTACGCAACCTGGTGGATCCGCCAGGCCATCACCCGGGGGATCGCCAACACCGGGCGTACCGTCCGCCTGCCGGTTCACGCCGGAGACCTGTTGACCCGGGTGACCAAGGCTCGGGGCCGCTTGGAGGGACAGCTCGGGCGTCGCCCGACCGTCTCCGAGCTGGCCGCCGACCTCGAACTGGAAGAGGAGAAGGTCACCGAGATCCTCCGCCACGCCGCCGAGCCGCTCTCGCTGTCCGAGCCGCTCCGGGAGGACGGTGACGCCGAGCTCGGAGACGTGGTCGAGGACCGCTCGGCGGTATCACCTTTCGAGGCTGCGGCGGCGTCGCTGCTCTCGGGGGAGGTCAACAAGATGCTCGTGGCCCTGGACGAGCGGGAGCGTGAGATCCTCCGGCTGCGCTTCGGGCTCGACCGGGGGGAACCGCGCACCTTGGACGAGGTGGGCGAGCACTTCAGCCTCACCCGCGAGCGCATACGTCAGATCGAAGCGCGGGCCATGTCCAAGCTGCGGCACCCTTCCACGGATCGGGGCGCCCGCGAGCTGCTGACCGGCTGACGCTCCACCTGCCCGACCCCGGGCGCCGGCATGGTCCCCCGGGCGCCGGCATGAAGGGATCGGTGCGCTCGGAATGGCCCTGCCTCGGAGGTGGTCGGTTGCGCCCTCGGCTCGCCCTCCGGGACTTCAGGCGGGTGGCGGCCGGGCGAACGGCCACCTGCAAGGGCGGCCGGCGGCTGCCGGAGCCCTCCATTGCTCGCCGGCTCACCAGCCGAGCCCCGGGCTGGGCGCCGTGCGGCCCGGGTCGGGTTGCCAGAGGTCGCGGTGTGGGACGAGACGGCGTGGCTCGGGGGACGCAGCGGGTTCGAGAGACGCCCACCGGCTGGGGCCTGCATGGTGCTCGTGACCCAGTGCCGGCGTCGGCGCGCAGTCGATCCCGTGACCCGGATCTGGCACACCGACCCACAGGGCCATCTCGACCGAGCGGGCTGCCCGGCCGACGGCCGACGGCTCGCCGAGGAGCAGGGCGGGGCCAGGTCGGAGCCGGAGCCCCGCAGGGGTGAGGGCATAGCCGTGACCCACGTGGCGGGCGGACCAGGCGTCGAGGTTGCGCTCGGTCCCGCCCCAGTCGACCGTGACCCGCGCGGGTCGCTGCGAGGTGCCGGGGTCGGCCCCGACCACGACCCCGACGCTGCCCGGGGCGCCGGCCTCCCGGCGTAGGGGGATCACCTGGTCGCCGATGGCGAAGCGCCGGCCGGCGATCTCGACGTCGGGGCCGTGGACCCGCCCAGCGGCGCGCAGCACCTCCCGGGCGCGCCGGTTGAGCTCGCCCACCTCGGCCGGGCCGAGACCGACGAGGTGGTAGGAGGAGGCTCGCTCCTGCCAGAGCGAAGCGATCCGCTCCAGGGCAGTACCGGTGGTGAGCACCGGGAGCGCCGAGTCGAGGTCGCCGACAGGCCCCGGGGCGAGGGGTGACGGGGCAGCGTGGCCCAGCTCGGCGTCGATCGCCTCCAGGCCCTGGCAGGTCGCGCTGTGGAGCGCCGGCAGGGTGCCGCCACGGACGAGGACCACCTTGGCGGGGATCGCAGAGGCCTCCTCCAGCAGCTCCCTGAGCTGAGCCGGCGGGAGCCGGTCTGCCCGGTCGACCACCAGCACACCAGGAGGTCGGTGGTCGAGACCGGTCCGGGTGCCCTGTGGTCCCACCGGTCCGCCGGGCGAGCCCGGTGGTGCGGGAGCCAGGGCCGCAAGGGCTGCCCAGCGGCTGGCGGCCGGGCCGGTGGCAGTCACGACCACGTGATAGCCGGTGGCCGCCCACGCCTCGCGTGCGGCGTCGAGCACCGCGGCCTGGGCCACGAATGCCTCGCAGCACTCTTCCGCGCCCCTCGGTCGGCCGCGAGGGTTGCCGTCCGTAGCGGGCACACCGAGCACGTCGACGCCATGGCCGGCACCGGTGAGGCGCCGGACCGCAGCCACCGAGGCGGCATCGAGGTCGGGTCGGCGGGACAGGGCGGCCTGCAGGGCGTCCGGTGCCGCGACGCCGATGCCCTTCGGAGCACGGCGGGCGAGCTCGAGCACCCTACGGTCGAGGTCTCCGGCTGCAGGAGTGGTGAGCCGTCTGCCACCGCCAGAGGGGATGCAGGCGCGCCCGAAGCCCTCCGCCCATGCCTCGGCGACCGCAGGGGTGGCACCGATAGCGGCGGTGGCGGCGAGGGCGACGAGCACGTCGCGACCGGTCCAGTCCGAGCTCCGGGAGATGAGGCGTGCCTCGACCTCGCCGGCGAGGCCGTCCGGACCCAGGGTCGGTCCACGGGCCCCGACGACAGCTGTCGGCTCGGCCCGACCGAAGCGCACGCCGCTCTCGACGGCCTGCCTGGCGGCGGCGTCGGGCACCCACCACGGGCCCGAGCGCTCGACCCGGGGGAGGTTGATCTCTGCAGCCTGTGCCGGCCCGAGGCCGGCGGCGCTGACCGAAGTCCACCACTGCCTCGACGGCGCGGCTGGCGAGTCGCCGAAGAGTGGTTCGGCCTGGTCGGATCGGGTGAGCACCCGCGCGGCGCGCCTGGCCCTCCGGGTGGTCTCGTCGACGGCCAGCGATCGGCGGACCTCGCGACCACGAGTGCTGGTGGCGTCGATCGCTGCGCGGGGGACCCGCGCCACGTCCCAGGTGCCATCGGGGTGGAGGTCCCAACCGGCGCCCAGGCCTTGGCGGCCCAGGTGGTGGCGTAACGCCAGGTCGTAGATCGCCGAGAGCGCCCGGCGGTGGAGCCAGAGCGAGCTCCCGTCGAGCGCCGACCAACGTCCGTCCGGGGTCCTGACCAGGTTGGGGACCACCACGTGGGCGTGCAGGTGCGGCTCGCCGAGGGCGGAGTGCCGGTGGTCGAAGCGGGCGGAGAGCAGCCCCTCACCGGCGACCAGTCGGCCGTCCCGCCGTGCCCAGCAGGCCCGTTCCTCCAGCCAGGAGAGGGCATCGTCGACCGCCGAGGCGTGGGCTTCGCGCATCGACTCTGCCCTGGGGGGCGGGGCGAGGCCGGCGAGGACCGAGACCGACTTCGGAGCGGCGAGGACCAGGTCCCAACCGGCGCGGCGGTGGGGGTGGCGTCGGTCGAGCAGCTCGGCGCTGCCGTCGGGATGGCGGCCCTCCAGCAGCCGGTCGAGCACCTCGGGCCGGACCCCTCCCTCGAGGCCGAGGGCGGCCGCCCCGCTGCCGCGCCAGGTCCCCGGGGACTCCCCGTCGCGGTAGTAGCGGCCGGCGCCAGCACCGAGGGGGCTGACGACGAGCATAACAAGAGAATACATCAAATAGCAGGAACCCTCCACTAGAGCCCTCGACTGTGCGGACAGGGCTCCTGTCTGCGGACCGGGGAGGAGTGAGCTCGGCGGGATCCGCTCCCGCAGCTACCTCCGGTCGTTGGCCGAGTGCGCCTGGTAGCCGAGGAGCTCAGCGAAGTGCGGGGCCGCGTACCGCCAGGCGCACGCTGTAGAGGCTCGTCGTGGCGGCGATGAAGAGCCGGTTCCGGCGCGTGCCGCCGAAGGCGAGGTTCGCGACGGGCTCCGGGACGGTGATCCTGCCGAGCAGGGCGCCGTCCGAGCCGTAGCAGTTCACGCCCCTTCCTGCGGCCGCCCAGATCCTCCCCTCGTCGTCGAGGCGGATCCCGTCGAGACCGGTGCCCTCGGGGGCAACCACGAGGACCCGCCCTTGGCCCAGTCGTCCGCTCGACCAGTCGACATCGAAGGCGCGGATGTGGCCGCGCCCGCTGTCGACGACGTAGAGGACCGTCTCGTCCAAGGAGAACGCGAGGCCGTTGGGCTGGTCGAAGTCCTCTCCGGCGACCGCCGTGACGGTGCCTTCGGGGTCGACCCGGTAGACCTGCCGAGCACCGATCTCGCCCTCGGCCTTGTGGCCCTCGTACCAGCCGCGGATCCCGTAGTCGGGATCGGTGAACCAGATCGAGCCATCGCTGCTCGTCACCACGTCGTTCGGGCTGTTGAAGGCGAGGTCCTGGTAGCGCTCGGCCACGACGGTCACGCTGCCGTCGTGCTCGGTGCGCGTCACGCGCCGGTTGCCGTGCTCGCAGCTGAGCAGTCGGCCCTCGCGATCGACGGTGTGGCCGTTCGCGTGGCCCGAGGGCGAGCGGAACACGCCGACCGCGCCGGTGGTCTCGTCCCAGCGCAACAGGCGGTCGCCGGGGATGTCGCTCCAGACCAGGTACCGCCCGGGGGCGAACCAGACCGGTCCTTCGGCCCACCCGCACCCGCTGTAGTGGCGCTCGAGATGCCGGTCGCCTCGACAGGGCCCGAAGCGTTCGTCGACGATCTCGTAGCCAAGAGGCACCAGGTCGGGCTCGACGGCAAGTTGGGGGGTGCCGGCCGGGGTGCGCATCGAACGTGCTGTCTCCATCTCCACCTCCGGGTCGAGGATTCCCGACTCTGCGGTCCTGTCGACCGGTCGGTACCCCCGAGGTTCTTGACGCTCGGCCGGGCGGCTGCTCGGGTACCTGGCGACGCTACTGAGGCCAGCGTTGCCGGCGTCGTCGATCTTGCCGAGAACCTCCAGCTCGGCGACTCAGAGCCCTTCGTGGCCCGACGGAGGGTCGAGGTAGCCGCCCTCAGGCTTCTCGGTCGTCCCTGCCGAGAGGGTCGCCCGGTCCCGCCGAGAGCTGCAAGCGGTCGGGTGGGCGGCCCCGGAGACGGGTGACCGAACCAACAGGACAAGTTTCGGTGCTCCCGTGCCGATACCCCGGGGGTGGGTAAGTATCGCTCGTCGTGCCTGCCGGGATCGGCGCTCAGCCGATCCCCCGTCTCGGCACTCCTGGCCACGAGTGGGCGAGCACTGGGCGCCATGTACTTGGCGGGGGCGACGGTCGGCCTGGCCACCCTCTTCGTGCCCCACGGTGCCCGCTTCGACAGTGCGGTCGACGTGGTCATCTCGGTTCTCGCCGCCGGTGTGGGCGCCTGGGCGTGGCGCCGCACGAGACTCGAGCCCCGGCAGACCTCTCTTTTGCTCCTGGTCGGCACCCTGGGCGTGACTGCCGGGGTGTACTCGGGAAGGGGCGACTACGTCTCGGTGAGCGCCGCAGTCATCTACATCTGGCTGGCCCTCCTGGCCAGCCTCTTCTTGTCGGCGAAGCGCACGTATGCCCACATTGCGACCATCGCCGTCGCCTACGGGGTCGTGCTCGGCCTCACGGGCAATGGTGGCGCGCCAGCAGAGTGGCTCTTCATCATCGTGACGACCTCTGTGACCGCTCTAGTGACCCTGGCGATCCGCATGGAGCTGCTCAACCTCTCGGAGCGGGACCCGCTCACCGGGCTCTTCAACCGGGCAGGGCTCGATCGGGTGCTCGGGGCCGAGATCGCCAGGGCCCGCCGGGAGCACGGCCGCCTCACCGTCGCCGTCCTCGATCTGGAC
>JAKARG010000168.1 GCA_021819345.1 Actinomycetes bacterium
AGCAGGCCGGGCCGCCATCCGCCAGACGCTCAGCTCGGTCGGCGGCAAGGTCACCTTTTCGACCCCGAAGACGACCAAGTCCCGCCGGAGCATCGCCCTCGATCCGACCACCCTGGTGGCCCTCCGGCTCCACCGTGACGCACAGGACGCGGAGCGCGCCATCTGGGCCGAGGTCTACACCGATCTCGACCTGGTCTTCTGCCGAGAGGACGGGACGCCTCTACGCCCCGACAGCATCACCCGCCGCTTCAACGACCTGTCGCTCCGAGCCAACCTTCCCCCCATCCGCCTCCACGACGTCCGCCACACGTACGCGTCCATCGGGCTGGGAGCCGGGACCCACCCCGAGGTCATGGCCGAGCGGCTCGGGCACTTTTCAGAGGATCGGATGCTGTGCGGGGGTGTCGCGTCTCGGGCCTCCTGAGGGGGGTGGCTGAGTTCCTAACGGATGTCAAGGTCTCCGTGGGGGTTTGTTGCGAACATGTGTTCCGGTCGGTCACGGGTCAGTTCGTGGTAGGCGACTGGCTCGGAGCAGGTGGGGCAGAAACCTCCGGCGCCGGTGCGGCGCATGAGGGTCCGGCACTGGTCGCAATACTGCTCGCCGAGTGCTCTGGCGCCACAAGTGTCGCACTCGTAGATGGTGGCGGGCCGGCGGGGCTGGCGAGCAGGCAGGGAGGGCGGTTCCAACGAGGTCGCCTGGTGACGGCGACGGTGACCGGCGTGTCGGCAAGCATCAGTACCGCCTCCGGCTCTTGGGTGCCATCGGCCCCCCACAGACCGGCAGGGGACCGTTACGCTGTCGTTACGTGACGGGGTTGGGGATGTGGGAGCGGGCACGTCAGGCCGCCTTGTCGCCGGTAGCGTCAGTCCCGGACGGGCCGGGCGCCGGAGCGGCCTCGGTCGGCTCCTTCTTGCCCCGGCCCGTCCGCTTCTTGAGGGCTTTGGCGGTGTTGGTCCCTCGTCGGGCGGCACGTACGGCGGGGTCGATCTTGTAGCGATCCGCGCAGATGGCACGTCCCTCGGCCTCGGTGATCTCGGTGCCATCGACATCGCGCAGGACGTAGCGTTGACCGTTGCGCCAGCACGCCGCGATGCGGGTCATGACCACCGGGGCGATCGAGCACAACGCGGAGACATGGTGCTTGCCCTGGTCGACGACGAGGCGGTGGTAGCGGGCAGCGAGGGTGGGGTCGACCTTGCGGGCCTGGTCGGCGGCGAGGTACAGCGCCTGGCGCAGCCCGGGGTCGCCGGCCTTGGTCAGCCCGCCGTGGTGGTCGGCCAGGCCGGACTGGTCGATCTTGGGGACGATCCCGGTGAACGAGCGGACACCAGCAAGGTTGTCGAAGCGGTTGAGGTCTCCGGTGCGACCCAAGATCCCCGCCGCCAACGTGACGCCCAGGCCGGGCATCGAGCGGACCACCCCGTCCGGGTCGGCGTCGTCGTAGAGGACACCGATGCGGTCCTCGATCGCTTCGAGCTCGACGTCGAGCGCCTTGATGATCCGTACCTCCGCGGCGATGTCGTCGGCCAGCTCGGCGAAGTCGAGGCCGCCGGCGGACCACAACTCGATCGTCTCGTCCGCCGCGGCCAACAGCTCGTCGGCCTTGGCCTCACGGAAATGCCCGCGGCTGGCCCGGACCAGCAGCGCGGTGAGACGCTTGCGGCCCAGTTTCTTGAGCGCCCTCGGATCGGCGAACCGTTCGAGCACCGCCAACGCAGTCTTGGAGTAGTCGCCCGAGCCGACCACCTCAGCCCATCCCGGGCCCAGCAACTCGATCAGCGCATCGAGGCGCTGCATCGCCTGGGTGCGGCGCCGGCCCAGCGCGAAGCGGTGCCGGACCGCCCGCTTGAGCGGCTCCGCTGGGCCCAGATCATCGATCGTGCGCAGACCCTCGGGATGCAACAACGGCAGGCGGGCCAACACCCGGCTGTCGAGCCGATCGGTCTTGGTGTGCTTGTTGTAGTAGTCCCGCAGGTCCGCCGACTGCTCGGGGGGCACCAGCACCACCTTGGCGCCCTTCGCCTTCAGCCAGGCGGCCAACGGCACCCAGGCGTTGCGGGTCGGCTCCAACACGACCACCACCTCGGCATCGGCGGGGAGCTTAGCCCACAGCCGCTCCAGGTCAGCGACCGTGGTGCGGAACCGCCATCCCGACCACACGAACTCGCCCCGATCGTCAGCCAGGCTGGCCTGATGATCCGAACGGCACGCCACGTCGATCCCCAACCGGACCTCGCTCATCGTCTGTCCGTCCTTCCTTCGCTCGAGTTGCTCTCAAACCGGTCCGTCACAGCCGGCATGCTCACGTTCCGCAGGGGGTGTGTCCATCCGGACATTCTCGAAGCAGGGGTCCGACAAGCTGCGTCGGCCACCGAGTTCCCAAACAGGGATGCACGTGCGCCGGGGAGGCTCGTCAAGCCGACGATCAGCGTTGAGGAGTCGAGCTCACGCCCGCTCCGGTCACACTCCCAGCCGAACCAGACGAACCGGCCCCGGAACCCTACGTGGGACCCCCACCGAGGTGGTGGACCCTACGACACAAGCTAAATGTCACACCTTCTGCGTACTGTCCGGCATGTGAGTGACGTGCGTGATGGGGCTGATGTGGCCGAGCTTGGGGGCGGTCTCCGGTGAAGACGTTGCGAGTGGAGTTGACGGCGACGCTCGCCTACTGGACGGTGGTCGATGACGAGTGGCAGCCGGTCCCCTCGGCGGACGCCTACCTGCGGCATCTGCGTTTGGGCGCTGACCGGGCGGAGGGGACGACTCGGGTCTACGCCGGCGATTTGGCGCTGTTCCTTGGTTGGTGTCACTCGGGCGGTCGGGGCTTGGACGAGGCGGCCCGATCGTTGAGCGCGTTCGTGGCGATGTTGCGGACTACGCCGGTGGAACGGGCCGGTGCCGGGCGGGGACAGGCCCGTAGCCCGGGACGGATCAACCATGTATTGGCGGCGGTGCGCGAGTTGTACAAGCACGCTGTGGCCAACGGTGAGCTCGATGCCTCGGTGCTCGCGTTCCTCTACGAGGTGGGCGACGATCGCTTCTTGCCGGCCGACTTGCGTCCCGAGGGTCGTGGGCTTCGCTACGTGGCCAAGCCCCGTCACGTGCAACGGGGCCGGCGGCGGGCCATGCCTGAGTCGGCGCGGGCGGCCGAGGTCGAGGCGTTGCTGCGCGCGGCGAGCAGCTGGCGGGACCGGCTTGTCCTGGTGTTGTTGTGGTTTTGCGGCCTTCGCATCGGCGAGGTCCTCGGGCTGCGACGATGCGACCTGCACTTCGCGTCTGGCTCCGCGGCGCTCGGCTGCTCGATCCCCGGACCTCATCTCCATGTGGTCGGCAGGGACAACCCCAACCGGGCTCGGGCCAAGTCCGGCGACCGCCACGTCCCGGTCCGCGCCGAGGTGCTGTCGTGTTACGACCGCTACCTGGGCGAGCGGGCCGCCTGTTCGCCGGCGGCGGGTTGCGACTTCGTGCTGGTCAATCTGTTCCATGAGCCACTGGGTCAGCCCATGTTGGATCACACGGTGCGTCAGTGGCTGGCGGCCCTGTCGGGGCGGGCCGGTCTCGACCGGGTGCTGCGTCCGCACATGTTCCGTCATGCCGCGGCCAGCGAGCTCCTGGCCCGGGGGGTCGGCCTCGACGTGGTGGCCGAGCTGCTCGGTCATTCCTCGGTCCGCTCGACCGAGGCCTACCTGCATCCCAACACTGACGCGTTGCGTTCGGCGGTGGACCGCCTAGGGCCGCTCGACTTCGGACAACACCGACGGGCGACGTGATGGCCTCGCTCCAACTGGCGGCGGTGCCCGCCGACGTCAGCGACCCCGGCGCCGCCCTCTCACGTCTCAGGGCTGCCCTCGACCTGGCGGCGCTGATCGACGCCGGGTGGGACCCTGCCACCGAGGTGTGGACTCCCGACCCCGCCCATCGCCTGGTCGGCTACGCCATCTGCGCCGTGGAAGGCTGCGCCAACGAGGCACGACGCTCCGAGGGTCTGTGCAGCTGGTGCGCGGAGCGCCGCAAGGCGGAGGGCGCCGTCGACCTGAGCGCCTTCTGCGCCAAGGGACTGCCGCCACGGCGCCGCTCGGGTGAGAGCCTGTGCTTGGTGTGTCGGGCCCCCGGTGCCACCCGGCCGGCCGCGGCGAGGGGCCTGTGCTCGAGCTGCAACCACCTGCGGACGATACGGGGCCAAAGCGTGGACGCCTACATCGGCGGGGACGGATCGTTCGCGCCGGCGCTCCCCCGTCCGAGCATCGGGACGTGCGCGGTCATCTCCTGCGGGCGTCTGGCCGCCCATGTGGAGAACGGGTTGTGCGCCGCGCACGACACCGCCTGGAGGGGAGCGGGCAGGCCGGACCTGGAGCGCTACTGCCGCAGCGCCACTCCCCGGCGTGGCGAGCGGCGGGGACGGGTCGTGCTGCGCGGGCTGCCCGAGGCGGTGATCGTCGAGCTGCTCCACGCCATCGGGTGCTGCCTGACCGAGGGGCGCCACGCCAGCCTCGTCGAGCTACGCGGCGCGGTGGATCACTGCCGCCGGCTCGGTGTCAGGCGCCTGGCGGACATCGACGTCGACGGGCAGCTCGGCCCTACGGCCAGTTTCTTGCGCTTCGCCGCCGACCGGGCCGCCCTGGCCGCCTCCACACCACAGGCCGAGCAGGCCAAGGACATTTGGGACCTGCGGGTGTGGGGGCAGAGCGGTCGCCTGTCGTTCGTCGGAGACGAGGGTCTGCGCCATCACGGGGGTGACCCGGTCCGCCCGATCACCCAGGACTGGCTGAAGCAGGCAGCCAAGGCGTGGGCAGCCGAGACGGTGCTGTCCAAGACCGGCTCCACCGTGGCCGCCACGATCTCGTGCGTGGGGCTGCTCTCCGAGCATCTCGCCACCCGCCCCGATGACGGCGCAGACCCCGGGCCTCTCGGGCGGCGAGACATCGAGGGTTTCTTGGCTCATCTGGCCCGTCTCGAGACAGCCGGGAGCCTGTCACGGGCCAGGAGGACCAGGGTGGTGGACTCCTTGGCCCAGTTCCTCCGGGACTGCCGAGCGCTCGGTCTCACTCATCCCGGTGCCGCTATGGGCGGCTTGGCCGACGACTTCGTGTTCCGACGCAGGGACCACCCCAGGCCCGCACGGCGCGAGGGCGACACCGTCGGGCGGGCGCTGCCCGAAGCGGTGATGGTCCAGCTGCTCGACGCTGAGGCGCTGCAGCTGCTCGAGACCATGTTCGGGCCTGCCACCCGTGCCGCCGTCGAGCTGCAAGCCGGCGTGGGCCGACGCACAGCCGAGCTGTGCGGCCTGGCGTTGTCGTGCTTGGACTACGACCAGCAACGAAGTGTCGACGGGAACACCGCAGCCAGCCCGGTGCTCGTCTACGACATGCCCAAGGTCGGCAAGGTCGGCTGCCGATTGCCCATCCACGACCGGGAGGCGGCGATCATCGTCGCCCAACAGGCCAGGGTGCGCGCGGCGTTCCCCGCCACTCCTCTCGAGCGCCTGGTGCTGTTCCCCCGCCTCACGAAGAACCCCGACGGCACCAAGGCGATGCCCACCGGCTGGCTGCAGCGGGCCGTGCGTGACTGGGTCGATGCCCTGCCCCGCCTCGACAGGCCAGAGCGTGACAGCCGCGGGCGGTCTATCCCTTTCCCCCGAGAAGCGGTGTTCCCTTACGCGTTCCGCCACAGCTTCGCTCAGCGCCACGCAGATGCTGGCACGCCCGTGGACACCTTGAAAGACCTTCTCGGGCATGACACCGTGCGGACGACTCTCGGCTACTACCGGGTCACCGCCCGCCGCAAACGCGAAGCCCAGAACCGCCTCGGCCCGTTGCAGCTCGACGCCCGTGGTCTCCTGGCGCGCCCCGGCGTGGCCGCCCTCAGCGACACCGACGCGCTGCGCGACCAGGTCGGCCAGGTGGCCGTTCCGTTCGGGACATGCACCGAGCCGACCAACGTCGCCGCCGACGGCCGCTCCTGCCCGTTCCGGCACCGCTGCACCGGCTGCGAGTACTTCCGGACCGATCCGTCCTACCAACCCGAGCTGTCCGCCTACCTGACCCAGCTCCTCACCGATCGCGAACGCCTCACCGGCGTGCTGCCACAACTGGCGGAGTGGGCCCGACGAGACGCAGTCCCCTCCCAGGAGGAGATCGGCGCCGTCCGCCGTCTCCTCCGGGCCAACGACGAAGCGTTGGCCGCGCTCGCCGACAACGACCGTGCCGCCGTCGAGGAGGCCATCTCGACCATGCGCAAGCAGCGAGCCGCGCTCAACACCACCTTCCCCGTCGAACTGCGCGGGATCGTCAGCCAACCCAACCCGGCCTTGTTCCCCACCATCGAGACCGCCGACCCGGCAATTCCGGCTCATGGCTGACCACTCCGGCCGCCTGAGCGAGTGCCGCCGGCTCGACTCGCAGACCAAGACAGCGCGAGTCATCGCCGCTCTCGACGCCATGGCCGCCTCCGGGGCAGCGATCAACATCGCAGCCCTCGCCCGCAGCGCCGGAGTCAGCCGGCGCTTCATCTACGACCATCCCGAACTGCGAGCCGAGGCCGAACGACGATCGGCCCAGATCATCGAAGCTCACAGCGCTGCCATGGCCACCACAGCCAGGGTCAGCCTCGCCTCACTACGAGCCGACCTCGCCAACGCCAACGCCACCAACCATCGCCTCAGCACAGAGCTCGCCGGCCTGCGCCGCAGGCTCGGGCAGCTACTCGGCCAAGAAGTCCTCAACGACCTGCCAAAAGACGCAACTATCGCCGTCGACGATCCCCGCCTTCAACAACTCGAAGCCGCGCTCGTCGCCGCCCAAGAAGAGCTCACCCGACGAACCGAGGAACTCGAAGCGGCCCGCCAGATCAACCGGGAACTGCTCAGCCGCGTCAACCGCCACCCTCACTGACGGCCCTGGAGTCACCGACCCGGAGCATCCCGTCGTGGCGCACACCTGCGCGTCACACGAAACCCCAGTTCAGCACCAGTGGCGCGCACCCGCCACCCCAGAAAAGGCCACGAGAATGTGTCGACCACGGCGGC
>JAKARG010000169.1 GCA_021819345.1 Actinomycetes bacterium
CTCCATACTTCGCGATGTCGAGTATCCCGCCGGTTCGGACGAACTGGGGCAGCTCGTCGTACTCGATATCGCCGACATCGGGCGGATCGCCCGCCTTGATCGCATCAATGTACTTGGCGTAGGTCGCCTTGGTCCCCGGTGTCTTCGTGTACACCACGTGTATGCCGGGGTGGGTCTTGTTGAAGAGCGCTACCTCGTTTGCCACAGAAAGCCCAGGGGACCAGTACGTGATGGTCACCTTCGACCGGGTCGCCTTCGGAGCAGTGACCGCTGCGGGCGCGCTCGTAGACCCGCAAGCGGACATAGCTATCGCGGCTGCGCCAAGTACGGCGGCAGTAGCCGTGGCGGTGCGTGCAGGGTGGCGTCGGTGATGGAGGCGTGCACCGAGACTCGAGGCTCTGTTGTTCGTCATGGGTGTTGGGTCTCTTTCTCTACGGGTGTTGCTCGGCCCCTCGATGGGACGAAGCGATGTCGATGGGACGAAGCGATGTCCAGCAAGGCATGGAGATACTCGGCCTGATGCGCTGAGAGCGACACGATGCCAAGAGGGCAAGTTTCAGGAGTGCCGCTCCTGACCTCTTGGCACACAATTCTTATGTGTCCCCCCGGAACATGAGCTCACCGACCATTGCGGGTATTGTTCTCATGTGGACCAGCTATGCTCATTTCCAAGCTTCAGAGGCGCTCATCTCCTCCGAGCCGGACTTCAGTAGTGCTCGGACGGGAAGCGGTACGACCGGCCGGTACTGCGACGCTCGGACAGGTCGAACTGCAGCTCCATTGGTCGAGGCGGACCACCTGCGAGTCGCGACGAGACGTCTCAGCGCTCCTCATGACATGCTCGCATCGACTCCCTCCTCCTTCGCCTGCCCGTTCGGGCCGCCTCGTAAGTATCGGGCATCGAGCGAGTCTTGTCAAGGCTGCTTACGAAAAGAATCGGTCGGAGGTCCCGGCGAGCTGCCGTAGAGCGGCGCTGTGTCCCACTGGGCGCCCTGACGTGGCCTGGCTCTGGTGGAGGCTCTTGCGTTTGGGTCCTGGCGAGAGGCTCGGGCCTCGCGCAGTGGCCCAGTCTTGCAGATGAGCTGGGGCGGGCGGAGGAGCCCATCGAGGCCGCCGAGGGGCGCTGGAGCTGCGTCGACGGCGCCCATCTCGTCGCCCTCGTGAGCGCCGGGGCGAGGTTCGGGAAGCGGGTGTTGGTCGAGAGCGAGTTGCAGGAAGGGGAGGTCGCTGCGTGACCAGCGGGTCGGGTCGATCCACGAGTCCTGACGATTCCTCAGCGAGTCCGACCTGGGTCGTCGTCACCAAGAGCGTGCTCCGGGCCTCCGGCCGGTTCGCCAGTCGGAGCGACAGCTCGGGCCGTCACCACAGGGCAGGAGCAACTAGGGGAGTGAGAAGCGTGGGGTAAGCGCTTCGGTTCGAGTCCCCGACCGGCACCGACCTTCGGCCCACGGGCTCTGCGACTGGCGCGCCCGGGGTGGATCGGCCCTCCGGCACCGTTTCGGGTGAAGTGCCGGGGTGAGCTGTCGTTCGGCTGGCGACCCCAGCGGGTTCCTTGGGACCACGACGCAGGTGCGGGTCGCATCGAGCCACCGCTTCACATCCGGTGGAGCTCGAAGACACACGGAGCCCTGGGTCACGCCACGAAGGCCGATCCCGGGCGGCCCTTGCGTGGACGGCTCAGGGGTCGAGGGTGGAGCGCAGCGCGGCGAGGCGGTCGTGGTCCAGGCGGTACCAGACCCATTTGCCGCGGCGGTCGCCGTGGACGAGGCCGGCGTCGCCGAGGACCTTCAGGTGGTGGGAGATGGTCGGTTGGGACTTGCCTAGTGGGGCGACGAAGTCGCAGACGCACACCTCGCCGGAGGGGGCGGCTGCGAGCATGGAGATGAGCCGGAGGCGGACGGGGTCGGCGATAGCGGCCAGCCCACGGGCGAGCTCGTCGGCTTCCTCGGCCCCGAGGGGTGCGGTGAGGATCGAGGCGCAGCAGACCTCGGCCTCGGCGATGTCGTCGGTAGTCGTGCTGGTCCTCGCCACCCGGCCTCCCATTGACATTAATCGATACATCGAGGATGATGGACGCATCGACCATCGCCGATATTACCCGGAGGTTGTGGTGCCCGGAGGTTGTGGTGCCCGGTGTCCAGCTTGCCCCCGACGTCTCCGAACCGCAGAGCGCCGTCGGGCCCTACCCGAAGCTGCTCGCCACCGTGCTGGGGGAGGGGAGCGAGTGCTGTTGAGCTCGACGAGCGCACGAAGGGGGATCCCGAGGTGAGCGAGGCGAGCGAGGCGAGCGAGGCGCTCAGCGAGCGACCGGAGCGCTCGGCGCCGCCGGAGGCCCCGGAGGCCCCGGTCGTGCGCCGCCTGTCGTTCCTCGACCGGTGGCTGCCGGTCTGGGTCCTCGCAGCGATGGGCGTCGGCATCGGGCTCGGTCGGGGGTTCCCGGAACTCAACCGGCAACTGAGCGCTGTGCAGGTCACCTCGGGGACGTCGTTGCCGATCTTCGTCGGGCTCCTGGTGATGATGTACCCGGTGCTGGCCAAGGTCCGCTATGGCGAGGCGGGCACGGTGACCCGAGATCGGCGGATGCTGGCCTCCTCGCTGGTGCTCAACTGGCTCGTCGGCCCGGCGGTGATGTTCGCCCTGGCCTGGTTGCTGCTGCCCGACCAGCCGGCCTATCGGACGGGGCTGATCATCGTCGGCTTGGCCCGCTGCATCGCCATGGTCCTCATCTGGAACGACCTGTCGTGCGGAGACCGGGAGGCGGCCGCGGTGCTGGTGGCGATCAACTCGCTGTTCCAGATCGTGGCCTTCTCGTTCCTCGGCTACTTCTACTTGATGGTCCTTCCGGGTTGGTTGGGACTGTCCACCGTCGGGTTGCACCTGTCGATCTGGCGGATCGCCCGGACGGTGCTGATCTTTCTCGGCGTACCGCTCGTCGCCGGGTTCCTCACCCGCACCCTCGGGGAGCGGGCCCGGGGGCGGGAGTGGTACGAGACACGGCTGCTGGCGCGCCTCGGGCCGTTCGCTCTCTACGGGCTGCTGTTCACCATCGTCATCCTCTTCGCCCTCCAGGGTCACACCATCACCGCCCGACCGGCCTCGGTGGCCCGCATCGCCCTGCCGCTGCTCGCCTACTTCGCCCTCATGTGGTCGGGGGCGTTCGGGTTGGGTCGGGTCCTCCGACTGCCCTACGAGCGGACCGTCACCTTGGCCTTCACCGCCGCGGGCAACAACTTCGAGCTGGCCATCGCGGTGTGCATCGGCGTGTTCGGGGTCACCTCCGGGCAGGCCCTCGCCGGCGTGGTCGGCCCGCTGATCGAGGTCCCGGTCCTCGTCGGGCTGGTCTATGTCGCATTGTGGCTACGGGGCCGGTACCCCGCAGCGGCCGCGCCTGCCGGCGGCCCCAAGCTCGAGCGCCGAGCGTCCCGGTCTCCGAGCTCGCCGCCGTGCACCTGATCGCCATCGGCGGCTCCGACGCCGGCATCTCCGCCGCCCTGCGGGCTCGCGAGCTCGACCCCGACGCGGAGGTCACCGTCGTGGTCGCCGATGCCTACCCCAACTTCTCCATCTGCGGCATCCCCTACCTGATCTCCGGCGAGGTCGGCCACTGGCGGGACCTGGCGCACCGCAGCGTTGCGGACCTGGAGGCGACCGGCATGCGCCTGCGCCTCGACACCCGCGCCACCGCCATCGACCCCACCGACCACCAGGTCCACCTGCACGGCAGCGACGGCAGGCAGGAGACCGTCGGCTACGACGCCCTCGTCGTCGGGACCGGCGCCTTGCCCGTCGTTCCCCCGATCGCGGGTCTGGCCGGCCCCGAAGCCCTCGGAGCAGCCGACGGGGTCCACCTGCTGCACTCCATGGGGGACACCTTCGCGCTCGCCACCACCCTCGAGCGCCAGCCGGCCCGGGCGCTGATCGTGGGGGCTGGCTACGTCGGCCTCGAGATGGCCGAGGGGCTCACCGTCCGCGGCGTCCGGGTCACCCAGGTCGAACGGCTCCCCGAAGTCCTCCCCACCGTCGACGCCGAGCTCGGCGCCCTCGTGCGGGCCGAGCTGAGCGACCATGGCGTCGAGGTCGTCACCGCCACCACCGTGCGCAGCGTCGACCGGGCCCCCGCCGGCGCCGCCGGCCACCTGCGGGTCGAGGCATCCGGCCCCGACGGCCAGAGAACGACCTGGGACGTCGACCTGGTCCTGGTATCGGTGGGTGTCCGCCCCGAGACCGGCCTGCTCGTCGTTGCTGGGGCCGCCACCGGCCCGGCCGGCGCAGTCGTCGTCGACGAGACGATGCGCACCGGGCTCCCCGACGTCTTCGCCGCCGGCGACTGCGTCGTGACCCACCACCAGCTCCTCGGCCCCACCTACCTCCCGCTCGGCACCACCGCCCACAAGCAGGGCCGGGTCGCCGGCGAGAACGCCGTCGGCGGTGTCGCGCGCTACGCCGGCAGCCTCGGCACCCAGGTCGTCAAGGCGTTCGACCTCGTCGCCGGCCGCACCGGCCTCCGAGACCACGAGGCAGCCGGAGCGTTCCGGCCCGCGACCACCGCTTCGGCCCCCGACGACCACAAGGCCTACTACCCCGGCGCCCACCCCATCGCCACCCGCCTCACCGGCGATCTCGACACCGGCCGGCTCCTCGGCGCCCAGCTCGTCGGCCGGCTCGGCACCGAGATCGCCAAGCGCGTCGACGTCTACGCCGCCGCCATCCACCACCACATGAGCGTCGCCGGCATCGACGACCTCGACCTGTCCTACACCCCACCCCTCGGCTCACCCTGGGACGCCGTCCAGATCGCCGCCCAGGCCTGGGTCCGGGACCACCAGCAGCGCACCCGAGAGGACCTGACCCCCGCCTGACTGCCGGCCAGCGGTCGCGGCCCGTGCAACGCAGTCGGCGCAGCGCCCACCGTCGCTCCGGCCCGGGACCTCCGCCGGGCAGCAAGCCCGACGTAGCGTGGGAAGCCGTGTCCTCGGGCCAGCGCGTAGTCGACCATCTCCGTCGACGCTGGCAGGGTCGCCATGTCGGGCCCCCCGCACCCGAGCCGGTCGCCGACCCCGGGGACCACGAGCTCTACCGGATCCTCAACTTCGCCCTGCGCGCCGGGGCGCTCATGCTGGCGAGCGGCGCGGGCACCGCGGAGGTCGAGGCGACCATCGTCGAGCTCACCGCCGCCTGCGGGCTGCCGGGCTGCGAGGTGGACGTGACCTTCACCTCCCTCACCGTGTCGTACCTGCGCGGCGAGGACGTCGAGCCGGTCACCACCATGCAGGTCGTGCGCCAGCGCAGCGTCGACTTCGGGCGCCTGTCGGCGGTGCACCGGCTGCGAGAGGACCTGGTCGCCCGGCGCCTGGCTCCCGAGGAGGCCTTCGCCGCCCTCGATGCCATCGTGGAGCTGCCCTCCCGGCGGAAGACGGTCGTGGTCGTCGGCTGGGCGGGCATGGCGGCGGCCTTCGCCGTGCTGCTCGGGGGGGCGGCCCTCGTCGGCGCGGTGTCGTTGGTGTCGGCCTGCTTGGTCTACCTCGCCGGCCGGTGGCTCAACCGCCGGGGGATCCCGGCCTACTTCGGGACCGCGCTCGGCTCGGCCATCGCGACCGGCTTCGCCCTCGCCCTGGTGGCGGCGCACGTCTCGGCGCGTAGCAACCTGGTCGTCGCCGGGGGGATCATGGTCCTCGTGCCGGGCTACGCGCTCGTCGCGAGCGTCCAAGACGCCCTCACCGGCTTCCCGATCTCGGCGGGCGCTCGGGGCCTCGAGGTGCTCGTCACCGCCACGGGCATCCTCACCGGGGTGGCCGTGGTGCTCTACCTGGCGGCGAGCGCCGGCCTCGAGGTCCGCCTCGGAGCAAGCATCAGCACCTCGCTCGGCGACCTCCCCTTCCAGGTAGCCGCCGCGGGCGTTGCCTCGGCCCTCTACGCCGTCGCCACCTCCGTGCCCCGCCGGCTGGTCCTCGGCTCGGCCGCCGCGGGCGCGCTCGGCTGGGGCGTGTTCCTCTCGCTGCTTCGCGCCGGGGTCTCCGACATCGTCGCCACCGCCACCGCGGCCATCATCATCGGCCTCGTCGGCCAGCTGCTCGCCGAGCGGCTCCGCACCCACCCGTTCCTGTTCCTCGTGCCCGGCGTGATGCCGCTGGTCCCGGGCCTCACCATCTACCAGGGGATGCTCGACCTGTTCTACCGCAACCCTGCGGGCAGCCCCACCCTGCTCCGGGCGCTCGTGATCGGCCTCGCCATCGCAGCCGGGGTGATCCTCGGGTCGATGGCGATGCGCCCGATGCACCGCCGCCGGCGGGTGCCCGCCAGGCCCTGAGGCCACCGGCCGGGCCATCGGGGCACACGCCGTCCGCTTCGGGGGAGCCCGCCGGCCCACGAGGGTCGCTCGGGCCAGGCCGGCCCACGAGGGTCGCTCGGGCCAGGTCGGCTCGCTCAGCCCGCCGCCGCGGCGGCCGGCTCACCCAGATCCACCCCGGGGTTCGGTAACGTCGTCACGTGGCCATCGCCAAGGTCCTCGGCTTGGAGACCGAGTACGGGATCGCCGTGAAGGGCTCGGCGGACCCCAACCCGATCGCGGCCTCCTCGGCGCTCATCAATGCCTACGTGGCAGAGCTGTCTCGGCGGGTCGGTTGGGACTTCGAGGACGAGACACCCGGCCGGGACGCCCGGGGCTTCTCCCGGGAGGCGGCGGCACCGCCGGAGATCGAGACCCACCTGGTGAACGCCGTGCTCACCAACGGGGCGCGCTACTACGTGGACCACGCCCACCCGGAGTACTCGACGCCGGAGTGCTCGACGGTCCGGGAGGTGGTGACCTACGACAAGGCGGGAGAGCTGATCCTCGCCCGGTCGGTCGAGGCCGCCGGACGTCTCCTGCCGCCCGGCCAGCAGCTAGTGGTGCTGAAGAACAACTCCGACGGCAAGGGGAACTCCTACGGCACCCACGAGAACTACCTGATGGACCGGGCCGCCCCCTTCGGACGGGTGGTGGCCCACGTGATACCCCACTTCGTGT